>JAKJEE010000004.1 GCA_022705625.1 Patescibacteria group bacterium | reverse complement strand
ATTCACAAATTCAAGTATGAGCATTTTTTATCATTAACTAATCTGTTAGAAAATTTAATTCAATCAAGCTTAACAAATTATCAAGATTATTTTCAAGCTAATAATTATTTAATTATTCCGGTGCCACTATATTGAGTCAAAACTAAACGTCGTGGATTTAATCAATCCATCGTGATTGCTAAATTAATTTCCAAATTCTTAAACGTGCCCTGTAACGACAAATTATTAATTCGTCATAAAAATAATCCACCTCAAGCTAAAATTAATGATCCACTATTACGTCAACAAAATGTTTCGAATATTTTTAAAATTAATGACCTTTTAAAATCAACCATAAAAAATAAAAACATCATATTGGTTGATGATGTTTTTACCACTGGATCAACTTTAAACGAATGCGCCAAAGTTTTAAAGCAAAATGGCGCCAACTTAATTGTCGCCATCTGCCTTGCCAGATAATGTTCTACGATTATAAAAAATTAGATTTTTAGTTTTCGCTTTTGGTATTTGACTTTGCTATCTATAAATCTCTTTCATCTTTTCCAATGCTTCTTTGGCTAAATTTAATCTTTGTTCACTTTCACTATATAAAGTAAACAAAGTATCTCCCTTTTGATATTTTTCCGAAACATTTTTATTCAAATATACCCCACTGCCTTTTAATTTTGGTGTGCCTAACAAACTACATAATTCAACTATACTTGCATTGTTAATACTTTTCACTATGCCATTATTTGTGGCTTTAAATTCATAAAAATATTCACCAATTTTTATATCTTCGGAATCAATATTTTCATTGCCATTTTGAGATTTCATAATATTAGTCATTTTTTGAAACGCTAAGCCATTTTTCAAATTAACTCTCGCCATTTCTTCGCCACGACCTCTTTTAACCACCTTGGTCATTTCCAGTAATTGACCTGCCAATTTTACGGCTTTATTTTCTAAATCTAATGGTCTATTTTCCTTTTGTTGTAAAACTCGAAGCACATCCCTCATTTCCAATGCTGGACCAATCCCTCGACCTATCGGGCCAAAACTTTTACTAATCGCCACTTCGGTTTTAATATTAAATTTTTTAGCAAGAAACAAAAATAGTTTTTCAATTTTTTTGGCTTGTTTAATATCAGCAATCTTTGCTCCTTTCGCCACGGGAATATCAATAATTAAATATCTTATACCCATCGCCACTTTTTTGGCCATCACACTAATAATCATTTTTGAATATGGCTCAATACCTAATGATCTAGTAATATTAATAATTATGTCATCTGCTGGCGCTAATTTTAAAGCCCCGCCTCAAACTAAACATGCATTATTTTTCTTTACAATTTCCCTAATCTGTTCAGCGGTAAAATCAACTTTCATAATTGATTCCACTGCATCCGATGTGCCCGCTGGTGATGTAATTGATCGTGACGACGTTTTAGGAATGCAAACTCCAAAACTAGAAACAATTGGTATAATAATCGGCGTTACACGATTTCCTGGCAGACCACCCGTTGAATGTTTATCAGCCACTATTTCACCAAAATCAAAAGTATCACCTAACATCGCAATTGACTTGGTTGTATAATACATTTCGTCTAAATCTAAGTTTTTCTCATTAAAACTTGGCGCAATAAAAAATGCGATTTCTAAGTTGTTTAGACGACGATCAACTATATCTTTAATAATTTGATAAATTTCATTAAAATTCAATGTGCCACCATATAATTTTTTATAGATTGCTTTTAATGATGACGCTCTTTTTGCAAAACTTAATCTAACTAATTTTCCCTCTTTAATATCGTATTTTTCAAAAATATCAATAAATAAACCAAATTCCCCCTCATTAACTAAATCCGATGAAACATCAACATATAATTCAATGCCCGTATCATTTCAGTCCAACTTTAATTCATCGCCCGGCATTATACCTAATCGTTCCGCGTCATTTTGATTAACCAAGATCACAAACACATCGCCAGTTCTAATATTCAATTTCTTCGCTTTTAAGAAAAAATGGTGTTCATTTTGATTATCTAATTCGCTTGATTTTAAAGTATGTTTCATATTATTTTATTAATTTAATAACATTTTTAATCTCTCGCTTAACACCGTTGTGCAATCGACTTTAGCAAATTCATTCTCAATAGTATTGGTAGTGACAATTCTTTTTAAATTCTGATTCTTGATTTTTACTTCTGCTTCGCCTATGAACAAGCCATGCGATAACGCCACGCTAACACTTTTGACTCCTAATTTTTTAATCAAATCAATCAAATGTAGTATCGTGTCACCACTTGCGCTAACATCGTCCACCACAATTATATCTTTGTTTTTGAAAATATTTTTGTCTTTGATGTTAATTCTCACTTTGCCAGTCTTGGTATCTCGTTTTTTAGGTAATATTAAGTTTTTAAAACCATTCGATTTGCAGAACTTTTCAACAAAAGCTTTGGCTTCCGAATCCGGACCAACCACTAAAGTATTATGTTTGTCAAAATCAATAAACTCTTTTCCTAAAGTCATAAACATTGAATCGTTGAAAACTTTAATCGAAAATATTTCATCAATCTTTAATCTATGTTCATGCGAATCAATCGTGATGAAATAATCTAAATTCTTTTCAATATATTTAGCCACGACTTTACTCGAAACCACTTCGCCCTTCAAAAATTCCCTGTCCTGTCTTTTGTAGGGCAGATAGGTCATAACACCAATAACTTCCTCACATGTTTCTCTTAATTTTTGACTTAAGAACAAAAAATTTAATAAATATTCGTTTAGGTTTTGTCCTCGATTTAAGTCAATAATTAAAATACCTTTTTTAGCTCTCCTAATTTTAGGAATTCTTACTTTTAGCTCTCCATCAAAAAAAGTCCGATATTCAACCTTTAAATATTCAGCCCCAATTTGTTTGCTTATTTTTTTTGCCAATGTATCCCCTACGATAATCACGTCCTTTTTAGCCATATTTTTATTTTATTTTTTATCAATTTAAGTATATCATAATTTTTATTATTCAACAAAATCATAACGGGGCTCTAACAAAGTTTTATTAGAACCCCGCAACGCTAAATAATGTTTAATACATCTGACAGGCCTCATCTACTATTGCCTTTTTGCCTTCATCGTTTCCAAATATTTGATTTATCAATTTCTCATCTAAGTCGGCCTTATTAAACAAACAATCAACCCCGTGACCGCTAATTTCCATTTTATAATGACATTTGTCATTTTCCATACCAAATACAGTCATTAAGATTTTAGTGCCATCATCTCCAACCATCTCTAATTTAGCTTTTGTGCAAGCTAAAAAATTGATAATGAAACAACGTGGTTGTTTTTCAGTTTCACATTGTACAAAACCATCTTCCGATGTAATCGTGGTAGTTTCGTTAGTAGTTGGAGTTGTAATTGGTTTTGCCCCTTTCATTTTTGATACTCCATTCCAAATCATATAAATACCACCAGCTAAAACTAAAATTATAACCAAAATTTTTAATGATTTTTGCATATTGTTAAAATTAATTTTCAATTTATTAATTTTCAATTTTTCTGCCGACCTTTAAGAAAATTTAGATATTTTAATATTTTTTCTGGGCTTTCATTTTTCTAATTCATTTATTGCTCCCCGAGCTATTCATCTCGCACTTTTGGTATCCAGTTTTAAAATGTCATAAGCAACTTTTAAAGCTTTTTTATTCAATTGCTCATTTCTCTTTCCAATTTGTCTCAAAGCTCAATTCACGGCTTTTTTAACAAAATTCCTTTCATCAACAGCATATTTTTCTATTAAATCAAAATATTTAATAAAATCTTTGTCTTTTAACTCTTTGTTTTTAACGGCTAAACAGGCAATCAAAGTAAATGCCGTTCTTCGAACATACTCTTTTTCGCTTTGAGCATATTCGAAAATTTTCTTATCAACAAACGAAGTTTTACATAACAGGTTTATACAAGTATTATCACAAATACCTCAAGAGTCAAAATCATTGACCCATTTATCCATTTGTTTTTCAGTTGCTTTATCTACTTCGGCAATCATACTAGCGAGCATCTTGGCTTCATATATTCCAGTATTTCATAATTCAATTGCTAACTTATGATTCTTAGGAATTATTTTAGCAAACTTCCTTAAAAAGGTAACTGAAATTCCCAACATATTTTTTCCCTGATTACCAAAGCGCCTCTCACTTTCAATCTTTTTAGGATCAGCATTTTGCTTTAATTCTTTTATAATTTTATCCACTGTCATAAAATAATTATTAATTAATCTTTTTTTTATTTTTAACTTTTGACTTATACCTTACTATCCATATTCATATATTAAGAGATCTTTAATATTTTATTGATAAATTTTTTCATCTTTAGCTGCGTATTGATCGTATCCATAACTTCTATTGCTAAAATATTTCCCAAAACAAATTTAGGCAATTCCTTTAAATATTCAAAATCTTTCTCATCTTTAATATCATGCAAATCTCCCCATCCCTTCTTATATCCACTCAAATGATTGCATTTAAATAATTTTTGATCTTTGAATTTCAAAACTTGGAAATAATCTTTGGATTGTATTTCTTTAGCTCTTCAGAAATGAGCCACGTCAATACAAAAACCACCAATTTTTGAAAGTAGAACTTCATTGAATTCAACTTCGGGATGAGTTTCAAGCAATATATTTTTTAAGTATGGTTCGAGTTTACCAATATCACTAAAATTATGATTATGAATATTGAAATATTTAGTTTTGAAATTCTTTTTAAAGAATTCAATTTCCGCCTTAGTGGTATCCTCTTTAATATGAACCAGCGGTATATACTTAATATTAGATTTTAATAATAGTTCAAAAACATATTTATGTTGTTTATGGGGTAACGCCGATAAAAATACCGCAACTTCAGTGATATTAAACTTCTTTATTTCTTTGAACTTAGCTTCAAAAGTTTTAAAGTCATACCCTGTCAAACTGACAAATACCTTTTTATCATTAGCCATAGTATATTATTTAATATTTAAAATTTGTTTTTGATATTTACAAAAATCACATTCAGCTCCATAATCAGGAATATTACTGCTGTCTAAACATTTTTTAATATCGATCAGTGTTGCCTCCACCCAACTGGCGTCTCCCGTATAACTTAACAAATCAACGTTAAACTCTAATTTACCATCAAAAGCAACTAAATCTTTTCGGCCATTAGCATATACAAAATATCCAGTATTAGAAACTTTATACCCATTTTGTCTTAATAATCATTGATAGATTTCCATCTGTCTCTTGTATGCTTGTCTGTATTCAGCTTCAAGAGTTGGTTTTTCTTCCGAGCTAGTAGCTTTATAGTCAACCACGATTAACTCTTGATTTTCGTTTATTCAAATGTCATCCACTGCCCCAAATACCAAAAAATTGGTTGGTTGATGCAAAAACTGAACACCCACAAAATTTTCTCGCCACTCGCCCATCTTTTCATCACGAAATGGCACGGCTTTTAGCCCATAGTGTTCCATCAACGGATGGGTTTTTTGTTTAGCTCGATAAATATCAAATTCTTTTTTGAGTAAACAATCCACCGCGCTATTTAATGTAAACGGAAAACCTGGTGGTTGAGCAATTCCTAATTTTCTATCCATATAAAAACATCTTGGACATTTAATAAAATTTTCTATTTTTGTCCGCGATAACTTAAACGGCTCTTTGGAGTTAGCATCATACGTTTTTGATCAAGCCATAATAATAATTTTAATATCATTGTTAAAATTTTGCCTTCCTTAATTAAAAAATTTTATTTTTAATCCTGACTTCTCTTTGAATATTGAATATTGAAACTTTCTCTTTTTTGGCTTTTACTTTTGACATTTGACTTTTGACATTTGACTTTATTATTGGTTAGTGTGGGGGACTTTTGACCTTATTTGGCTCTCATAAATCTTATTCAATAATCATACAATTCTTTAGTAGCTATGAGATCACGTGTATTGTATTGAGCGATTTTAAGATATTCTTGATTTTGAAATAATGCTTGAACATCATCACCCTTCACCCCTTCTGCTTTTGGACTATCGATACCCAATAATCTACACCACATATGCAATCCACCAGTTTTTCGCACCGCACTATAATACGACAACTGATCAAATAAATCTATATGTTTAACACCATACTTTTGATTTTCAATGTATCGGCTCGACATCAAATCTTTTGATACCTCAATTTGTCATTTAGCTGATCGAGCAATAATATAAGGTATATCAAAAGATCTACCATTGAAAGTAATAATTTCATCATAATTTTGAATACCTTGCCAAAAACTTTCCAACATTTCCGACTCCTTCATTGGCTTAAATCTAAAGTTGCCATCTTTGGTTTCCTCAGCTTTAATATTAGGCGATTGATAATAAATTACCCCTTGCTCCTTTTCATAATCAAGCACGCCAATTACTACAATTTCACCCGTTAATGGTGAAAAACCCAATCCATTTTTTAATTCATTCAGCATCCCGTTATACTCTTCTTCGGTTTTACTCACATCTTTTATTCAATGTGTTAAAATCTCTTTCGTGGTATCATCCATTTCATCGAAATTTTCACCCACTGTCTCAATATCAATAATTAACTTACTCATAATTTTATTTTATTAATTTTTTATAGAAATCTTTAATTTTTTCATCGGTAAAAAAAAACCTTTTGTTAATTGGTTGTTTTAACACCAATCCCGCTAATGTTCGACAACGACTCAAGGCCACATAGGCCTGACCGGAAGCAAAAACACCACCACTAAAATCTACCACTACCCGATCAAAAGTTTTTCCCTGTGATTTGTGGATCGTAACCGCTCAAGCCAGTTTTAGTGGATACTGACAAAATGAACCAACCGATTTAGTTTCAATTTTGTTTTCTTTTTTATTAAAAACATATTTGACAACTTCTCATCTAAAAGGAGAAATTAATTTTACACCTTTATTCGGAAATTCTACCATTATTTTTTGTTCTACGCCATCATTAATAATTTCTTTGACTTTGCCAATATCACCGTTTACATATCTTCCCTGCGGGTCATTAGTTAGCAACATTACTTGTGCCCCCTCTTTGATAGTTAAAGTCAATTGGGTTGGTAATCTGTCTATTGGAAATTCGCCAACTATTGAACCCGCCAATTCGATCAAATCACCTACCACTAAATTTAATCGATCGTTATTAATTTTTTCTGCCACAAAATTAGTAGTGGCTAAATATATATAATTGTTATCTAAATATTTTATCACATCATTGTCAACTCGTTGATTAATATCATCGAGAAAATTGTCATCAATATTTCCTGATCTAACGGCTTCTAACATATTAACAAATTCAGTTTCGTTTTGACGATACACCATTTTTAATTCCAAATATTTAAAATTAAAATTCTTAAAAACTTTGCTATCAAAAAAATAAGGGCTGTCATATCGTTCATAAAACATTTTTTCTTCTTCTTTGGTCACTACTGGCGGTAACTGATATAAATCGCCAATCAAAATCATTTGCACCCCACCAAAAGGCAAAAACGGTTCTTTAGCATGCATCCTTAAAAACACATCAACGCAATCCACTAAATCAGCTCTCGCCATTGAAACTTCGTCGATGATAATAATATCAATTTTTTTATACATCAATGCTTTCTGTTTATTTTTGGTTTCTTTTATATCTACTGGTAAAACACCTGGCTTAAAACCAAAAAACGAATGGATGGTTTGACCTTTGACATTTAAAGCTGCTACCCCAGTTGGTGCCAATACCACGCAATTTTTCTTGGTATGCAAACGGAAATAATCAATCATCGTTGATTTACCAGTTCCCGCTTGACCACTAATAAAAAGATTTTCATTGGTATTTTCCATCAAATCCAAAATCTTTAAAAAATCACCGTTCAAATCTAATTTTTCTTCTTCCTCATTGATTGATAACATTATAAATTCTTAATTTTATACACCTATATTATATCACATTATTGATTTATTTCAAAAAACAACACCAATTGGTTTAGTGTGATTGACATTTTTTCAAATAATGGTTGTTTTACAATTTTTAAAGGGGCTTGGTATAAACCAATCCCCTTTTTTAAATTTCCCTTTTTATTGTTTTGATCATTTTGTTTAAAAATTTTTCATCAATACTTTTGTTTTTTGTGACGTAATACTTTATATCCTGATATAAGCTTTGATATAAAGCCATACTAAGACAATGCGGATGAATTTGTTTTGAATCAATTACGTCTTTTCAAGTTATTTTTTTATTATTAAGAAAACGATCCTTGCTACTATCTCAAAAATATCCTTTAGGGACAAACACTCTAATTAAAGTTTCCTCTACGATATTGTTCACATCAATTTTATATTTTTTAAACTGATCGGTTAAATTTAAAAGTATGTTTAGCTTATTAATTGTAAATTTAATAAATTGATTATTACTTATTAATATATGAACGATTTCGTGCAATAATACAAAAATTACATTTTCTAATAAATCAAATCTATCTTTAAAATCAGCTATTTCTATGGCTATTACATTATCATATGCTCTGCCTTTAAAAAATCCATTAAAACCATTATTAAAAACCAATTTTATTTTTATATCCTTATGAATTGATTTGTTGCCAAACAAATAGAATATTTTTTTTAAAATATTTTTATATTTTGGGCTTGGTCACAAAATCATTAGTTCTTTACTATATTTTTTATCAATTTGATGAAAAAGTCCTGTAAAATCTTTTTCAAAAAAATCAAACACTTTTTGTAATTCGATTATTTCTTTTTTATCTAAATAATCTTTTAATTTATTAATCGCTATCTTCTCGTTAGCAGATTGATAAAAAATTTTTTCTATGTCTCAATATGGTACGTTTTTTAAAATTTTTACAAACCTTTTAATTTCTTTTTGCCCTAAACTTGTCATTTTATAGTCAGCAATAAAATCAACGCCCATACTCTTGTTTTTTCATTCATCATGATTGGCGAGATTAATTAAAAAATAAAACTTGTTAATTAATTTATGGCTGGTAGAAAACTCCACCAATCAATTAGTCATATTCATACAATTAATTTTATACACCTATATTATATCACATTATTGATTTATTTCAAAAAACAACAAGGGCTATCCTTGCTGTTTTTTGTTCTTATATTTTACTATTGTTTTTCTAATTACTATTTGCCATTTACCAATTACTCTTTTAGTTTATCACGGGCACAACCTCTCGTCAACGAAGCTGTTGGAAAATATTTAGTTTTAAAGTTTTGATTTCCGTCTCTTTTGTTACTGGATCAATACACGTTAGCGTAATACTATAAACATCTGGTGTTAAATGAGTAACATTCAAAACAATGGATTCACCGTTAAAGACCGATTTATTAAAATAATAGCGATCCTCAAAATCAGGAATTAATTCGCCAATCAGTTCGCCAAAAATACCGGGATTATCTTTTATAAAACTATCAACCACTGGACTAATCGTTAATGAGCAAGTGCTACAATCAGTTGCCACATATTCAAGCTTTGGATTTTCTAAAATGCCATTAATTGGTTTAGAAAATATAGAATAAGCATTAACATACTCATAATCTTTTTTGTCATCGTAAAATCTCAACAAATTAATAAAACATGAGACCGGCGATGGAGTTGGCGTAGTTGGTTTAGGAACAGGAGCTGGCATATTTTCTTTACAATCAGTATTGTAAGTAACTGGTGCCAAGCAAGTAACATATGGTCTACTGCAAGGTTTATTTATCAATTTAATTTTATTATTGCTAACATTGCAACTTGTAGCTTTTGGATATTTATTACTATTATCTAAAATGCACTTACCGTAATCATCAATTTTAATAGCCTTAGGATCACAAACATACCTATCGTTTGAGCCACCACCATCTCCTGGTTTTTCTGGTTTAGTGGTTGTGGAGGTAGTAGTAGTACTGGTTGTGGTGGTAGTAGTTGTTGCACATTCAGCACTTACGCTAACATATTTATCATAAAGAGTATAGGGTTTACCATAATCATCATATTCTGTATATTCTCCTAACCCCGTTGAAACGTTTTTATTATAATCGCATTTGTCCGATCCGCAACTATCTATTTTTGCACATGTATAATATTTATAATTTACATTTTTATGTAATAGCCGATTATAATATGTTGTGGTCTCTGCTTTACATTCAGTATGTGGATTTTTTTGACCAATCGGACAAACTTTGCAAATCGTATTATAATAATAAATTGCTTCTTTAAATCAGACACCATGAATATACATTGATTTCTTTTCTGATTTGTTATATTTAGTATCACAATTGGTCACGCCACATCAATCTTTTTTAACACAATACACGCCAGTATAAGTGCCTTTTTTATAATCATAGCTATTTACATAATCACATGTATAATGTGGATTAGTTTCGCCAGTTTTACAAACTGTGCTACCCTTGGTTGTTGTCGTGGTTTTACAATCAGCATCAACCGCGCAGATATTACTACCATTTTGTATTGCAAATCCTAATTTATAATTAAGGCACATTCCACCACAACCACCACCGCTTATCGAACCAGCGGCAGAATGATAATGGCAACAGCCATATGTCACCCAATCATTATATGCTGTCGGCGAATCAATATTAGTTATTGGCACACCATGTCAATTACTTCTATCTTCTTTAATCCAATCACAACCGTGACAATGTTGCGTCAATCCCGGGACATATTTATCATAATCACAAATTTTATCAAGTTTAATACATTTATCTTTTAAACAATAGCTAACATCACATGGACATTTACACTGAGGACCGCCGGCGCCACAACAAGAGCTAATACCACCACAACTATCACAGAAAGAATCTCATCCTGGTCAAGTCAGTCCTTCTCTTGCATCGTCTTCTGTGTCAACCATCGATTGGCAGTCAGAAACCAACCCCGCAAATACATTTTGATTCTTAATACCAAAAAACAACATCACCATAGTAAAAAGGATAAAATATTTTTTAATCATAGTTTTAAACATTAATTTTATATATAAATTATACCAAGAAAGAAAATAAAATACAAATCAAAAAAAGCGCTACCTCTTCAGAAGATAGCGCATTTGTTCATCTATTTTATACTAAACCATTTTACTATTAGAAATTTTTTTATGAATCCACATTTTATTGTTATTGTTGTCTGTTTCTTTTTGGGCGTAGAAAACATTTCGATCGCTGGTTTTTTTATCAATATCTCGATCTCTCTTTTTTCACCAGCTTTTAAAACAAACAGCAAAGGATTAATCTCTATAATGTTTTCATTAAAAATCATTTCGATTTTAACATCATTGTTTCCAACATTCTGAATGGTAAATCTTGCAATATTTCCTTTCACAATCTCTATCACTGGTTCATTGTTCAAATATTCTGGCAAGAATTGTATTTTTGTTGTCTCTACCAAATCAGTGATAACTGTTTCGGGCGGACCATAAACTACCCAGCTAAGCACGTCATATTGTAGCCATGCTTTGCCAAAAGGTTTCGGCACTTTATCTTTAAAATAGACATAGCCATCACCAACTATTTGAGCGGTAGTTTCGCCAGCAAGCAGTTTTTCAAAAAAATATTGCTCAAATTCTATTTTAGAAAATTTCAACGAATTTGCAATAACAACATAGTCAGAAAATTTTGCAATATTTTTGACTCCCTCTATTCCGCTCAACAAAGTTATTCTTTTTATATTATCACGATTTTTTGCAGGATCAAAGTATGTTTCTATTTTGGTAATTTCGGCATTTTGATTATCAACATGACCATTACCATCTTGGTCAATATGAACCGCTCTGGTAGGAACATCATAAAACGAATATTCCCATGCGCTACCCCAAACACGAATGCGTTCGGAAGTGCTATTCACCCAAATTAAATTACTATCAGCATAACAGTCAGAAAAATTATTCCCATTTAGAGAAAAGGTTGGTTTTGCTAAAGTTTGGTATGTACTCTCCGTTTCGAATAATGTTTCAACTTTATGGCCTTTTGATTTATAGCTTGTAGCCACCGAATCAATTTGTTGGCTAAATTCTTTAACTCCCGTATCACAACAAATACCAACGGTATATCGGTTATACATATCTGGAGTAGAAGCAAATTCCCCATTAATTGATGGTAATTTATCCCAAGGCTTTAATGTAAATCGTCTGATAATTCCAACATAAACATCAGGAATAAATTCTGTATCATTATCAAGATTCCAATACATTGACAATGATGAATATTCAACATGAATTTTGTTAACATCATAACTATTTACAGGAAGCTTTATTGCCTCATCAAGGGCTATCCATTTTAGATTCTTTTCTTGCCATTTTTTTGCCAAGAATTTTTGAATATTTTCTGGTCGATTAAGCACCTTGTTTTCCTCAAGAATTTCAACAAAAAAATCATATTTGAATTTTCTTTCTTCAATAAAATCTTTATATAAAGATTTTACATCTGATCGCGCTAACAATAACAGATAGCCTTCCTTTTTGTCAGCTTTTACATTTTTCAAATATAAATGTTGGGGCCAAAAAAGAAAAACAAACAACGTCAATAGTAAACAATAAACTTTTTTCTGGGTCATTTTGACCCTCCTTTCTTTTTATTTTTCTATATAATTGACCGGATTTGTACCGGATAAATTCTTAGGTTTAGTATATCTTTATTTTATAGCCATAATGCTATAAATATTGTTAAAGAACAAATATTCTGTTTAGTTTATATCAATAACTCTAATAAATTAATTATACCATATTTTTATCAATCTGTAAAGTTGTTAATCTTTCAAAAAACCTCTGACTTTATGATTTGATTGACATTCAAACCCCAGTCAGAGGTTAATATTAATTATCAATAATTCCTAATTTGGCACAAATTTCTTCTTTATTAAATCCCAAAACATATTCCCCATCGATTTCAATCACTGGCACACCCGTTGATCCAGTTTTATTCATTAAGTCCATAGCAATTTCTGGCGATCGGGAAACATCAATGACTTCAAACTCAACCTTATGATCTAATAAAAATTTCTTGGCCACATCACATCATGGGCAGGAAGGTGTTGAATAAACTTTGACATTTTTTGTTTGATTTTCCATAAAATAATATTTAAAACTTTATATAAATACTAGTTAGTTTTTAATCAGTTGTCAATTTTTTGGTTGAAAGTGTTAAGATCAATCGCTCCAACCGCTTGTTCTTTGCCTTCAATCATCAGGGTAACCGGATAACCATTTAAAAAAGTTGATGGCACCCCCAATCTCTCCATGGCATCTAAATAATAATTGGCTCTCATCATAATTAACTCTTTATATTTATGTTCGCTTAAACATTGTTTAAATTGGTCTTCGTAAATATGCAAACTTTTCGCCAAATTAATCACATTTTCTTCGGTAAAGGCTTCTTCAACTTTTTCATATTTATCTCTTAACGCAAATACACCATCATGAAATTCTCAAAATTGATTATATTCATTAGCGCAATAAGCCGCTTCGGTTGGTAATAGTGATGGTGAATTTTCATTTAAAATTAAGAAATCATACTGCATTCAAATTTTATTTATATTATTTTTTTGAGCCAAAAATGGTTTAATGGTTTCTTTATAAAATTTAGCTGATCATCCGCAACCATAGTCCGATAACACCGTAACATAACGACCACTATTTTTATCACCCTGACCATTAAGCAAAATGGAATAATAAAAATTACTATCAAGGAAATTTTGTTTTGCATCGGCGGTCTCTTGGGTCTCTTCGGTTTTTACTGTCTCATTAGTTTTTTGAAAATAAGAGTTGTAAATTATTACTACTGTTAAAATTATTATTACTCCTACTATTGATAAAAATAACCTTAAGTTATCTTTTATTTTTTCCATCACACTGTCAAATATTTTTTTCATTTTATGTTTTTATTTTTATTAACACTTTTTATACTTTATATTTTATACAATTTTTTAATAGATTGCAAGTCCTACAACCATCTTACTTGTTAGCTAATTAATTTATAACCCAACCACCACCATTTCTTAATTTAGAAAGCTTTAAGTCCAATCAAATGGATACTTTTTCCCCATATTTTTCAGCTAAAGGTTTAAACAGCTTTTCCACACCCAACTATTGACAAAAACATAACGATGTGATATAATTATAAATTGTCATCTAAAAAATGTTTAAAGTTCATAAATCTGTAGGTGCAAGGGCGATTTATTGCTTTTGGCCCTCAGAACTTTAATCCGATGGATAATTCGGTTCCGACTGAGTTACTCCTCAGTAAAGTTCTTAATCTCTGCGTCATGCAGAGGACGATACCTACAGATTTATGAATTTTAACAAAACCCGAGACGCTTTATCGTCTCGGGTTTTTATTTTTTGTTTATTGAATATTGGCTATTAGAACTTCTCTTTGGCTATTGGAACTTCTCTTTGGATATTGCTATGCCCCCACATTAACTTTACTGGATACATAATATAATTTGTTTAAAATGTTTATAGCCCTTAACTAATATTATTATTCTAATGTAAAGTTAGTGTGGCGGGAATATTGGCTATTAGAACTTCTCTTTGGATATTGCTATGCCCCCACATTAACTTTACTGGATACATAATATAATTTGTTTAAAATGTTTATAGCCCTTAACTAATATTACCGTTCTACTGTAAAGTTAGTGTGGGGGGAATATTGGCTATTGGAATTTTTATTTTTGATTTTTGACTTAGTTTTTTTATTTTGTATTATTTTGGTTGTTGAATATTGGATATTGAAACTTCTCTTTGGATATTGAAATTTTTATTAAATCACCCTTTTTATTTCCTCTACCGTCGTTGTGCCGTCAATTACTTTCATCACACCATCCTGTTCGATGTTTAAACTACGTTCTGATAATTCTTTTTTAAATATATTGCTATCGGCGTTATTTACAATTAAGCTGGCTATTTCTTCGTCACTTAATAAAATTTCAAAAATGCCTATCACCCCGTGATAACCAGTATAATTACATTTTTCACAACCAACCGATTTAAATATTTTTTGATCTTTGCTCAAACGAAATTCAAATTTTTTGGTCATGGCTTTTGATAATGTCTTCAAAACGCCATTCACATATTCTTGACTTTCTTTGCGATCATCAACCTGTTTGCAATAAGGACAAAGCTTTCTAACTAATCGCTGAGCAATAGCGCCATTAAAACTCGCTGATAAATCTTGAGCACGAATACCAAAATTTAATAATCTGGGAATGGCACCGACACTATCAATGGTATGCATAGTTGCTAAAATTAAATGCCCTGTTAGTGATGCTTGCACTGCCACTTTAGCTGTTTCTTCATCACGAATTTCACCCACCAAAATTATATTTGGATTTTGTCTTAAAAAACTTTTAAGCGCTTCGGAAAAAGTATACCCTTTGCTTTCATCAATTTGAGTTTGAACAATATTGTTAATTTGGTATTCGATTGGATCTTCAATCGTCATAATTTTTACATCTGGCTTATTGAGTATAGACAAAATTGAATACATAGTGGTAGTTTTTCCCGAACTAGTTGGCCCACAAGCCAATACAATGCCATTGGGTCTAGCAATTAATTTTTTAACCATTGGCAAAGTTTCTGGCAAAAAACCAATTTCGGTTAGATCTAAACTGCTAATATTTGATTTCAACATTCTCATCACGACTGATTCACCGAAACCACTAGGAACAATTGATACTCTTACGTCTTTGTTGTCAGCTATGGTTTTTATTTTGAACCGTCCTTCGGTCACCAATTCTTTTTCATTTTGTTCGTAAGAAATTAAATCTTTTAAGTATTGAATTATTCCTAAGTATTCGCTAATTTTAATCTTTAATTTATCTACTAACACGCCATCAATTCGGTAACGTATTTTAACTTCTTTTTCTTCGGGCTCAATATGAACATCCGAAGCATTATAAATCGTCGCCAATATACATAGAATCTCAAAAGCATCAGCTGGCTTGACATCAGCTATTAATTTTTCGATCCTGGCTTGATCAGAAATTATATTAACAATATTTTGTTCTTCTTCGTGAGTAATTTCAATGCCTCGAGATAGTGTTTGTTTTAAAAGTTTATCAAACATCAATGTTACATATTCAATATCGCCTGACACTCTAATTAATTCTTCCATAGACGTTTCGCCCTTTAACACCTTGGCTAAACCATCATGAAACAATGGCACCATACCCGCTTTAATTGCTACTTCTCTTATTTCTGAAATTGCTTTTCTATCTTTGATTAACTCATTGATTTCATCATTGATAAATAATAGTTCAAAAATACCAACTTGACCTTTGTAACCCAAATTATTACAATAACGACAACCTTTTGGTTTAAATACCGTTTTAATTTCTTTAGGCATAACAAAATTGCTTTTGGGCGACAAAATTGACAACGCTTTATTAATTTCCGCCTTAGCGTCTTCGTCTAATTCATAGGCCTCTTTACAATGCACGCATAACTTTCTCACTAATCGCTGAGAAATAATCAATTTTAAGCTTGAAGCGATTACATCATTTTCTATTTCAAATTCCATTAATCGAGCAATCGTACCAGCTGCTTCGTTGGTATGCAAAGTTGATAAAACTAAATGGCCAGTCAAAGATGCTTGAATAGCAATATTGGCCGTTTCTTTATCTCGAATCTCCCCGACCATAATCGTATCTGGATCTTGTCTTAAAATTGATTTTAGCCCCTCTTTAAAACTATACCCTTTGGCATCATCAACTTGAGTTTGGTTAATACCTTTCATTTGGTATTCGATTGGATCTTCAATGGTAATTATATTAGAGCCCGGTTTAATTTTATTTTTAATAATTGAATAAAGAGTGGTGGTTTTACCTGACCCCGTTGGCCCAGTCACTAAAATCATACCATTCGGACTCGAGGTAATGCCTTCCACTAATTTAACTTCGTCTAAATCTAATCCTAAATCATTCAACGACAAGGCGACCGCCTTTTGGCTTAATAATCTCATTACTAAAATTTCACCAAATAAACTCGGGATAGATGAAGTTCTGGACTGATAATCTTGATCACCATTTTTGATAGTAAAACGACCATCTTGAGGACGGTTCTGGATATTTAATTTTAATCTCGCTAATAATTTTATTCTATCTCTTAATTTTGCAAATAAATCAGTGGAAATAGTTGCTACATCAAACAATAATCCGTCAATCCTAAATTTAATAAGAGCTTCGCCTTCTTTAGGACTGATATGTATATCCGAGGCACCTGACGCAATCGCTGATTTAAAAATAGTAGCATTAATTAATGAAATATTATTTTTATCCATAACGTTTATCGTCTTGGCTAAATCAACAAAATCAACCAACTTATAGTCAATAATATCCAATACATCGGTTATTACTTCTCTTGGCTTTGAAACTAATAAATACTTTTTAAAAACATATTCTAAGCTAGCCATCGAACAAATAAATCACTGAATTTTATAACCTTGCTTTTCTAAATTAGCACCGATTTGTAAAACATTACTATTTTGATTTAGGGCTGCTATCGCTACATTTTTTTCCTTTATCTGAAAACACACCATACCAAATTGTTTGGCATCAGCTTCATCAATCAGTTGTAAAGCCGGAATATCGATATTAACTTTCTTCAAATCAACGTATTCTAACCCCAAACTAGCCGCCCGATTAGCAGTATTTCTTTCTTGACTATCACTATAAATCGCTTTTAATTGCTCTCTTCGTTCATCCGCTTTTTTGCTCGTGTTTATAAAATCTTGAACATCCATTTATTGTTATTAAATCAAACTATATAAACAAAGCATACCAATAAACCAAAAAAATAACAAGTGATTTACTTGTTGTTTTATTTTATATCTTTTATTTTTGACTTTTGATTTCTCTTTGGATATTGAAACTTTCTCTTTGAATATTGGTTGTTGGATATTGAAGCTTTTATTTGAATATTGAAATTTTCTTTTTTTTGACTTTTGACTGGCGCCTGCCCCCACATTAACTTTACTATAGATGTGATAAGAATTATTTATTACAATTACGTCCATTAGCAAGTATTGTAATTCTAACGTAAAGTTAGTGTGGGGGACTTTTGACTTTTCTTTAAATATTGGATATTGAATATTGGATATTGAAACTTTCTCTTTGAATATTGGTTGTTGGATATTGAAGCTTTTATTTGAATATTGAAATTTTCTTTTTTTTGACTTTTGACTGGCGCCTGCCCCCACATTAACTTTACTATAGATGTGATGAGAATTATTTATTACGATTACGTCCATTAGTAAGTATTGTAATTCTAACGTAAAGTTAGTGTGGGGGACTTTTGACTTTTCTTTAAATATTGGATATTGAATATTGAATATTGGAATTTTTATTTGTTTATTGGTTAGTGTGGGGGCTGACCGAATTATCCGAATAAGATACAGAATTAAATTGGAATTTGTGTTTTGTATTTAAAATCTTTGAGTTTTTATTTTCATCTTTGACATTTGACATTTGACTTTTGACTTTTCTTTAAATATTGGATATTGAATATTGAATATTGGAATTTTTCTTTGTTTATTGGTTAGTGTGGGGGTCGGCCCCCACACTAACTTTCATTAAGCTTCAAGAGATTTCTTGATACGTTTCTTAAGATGGTTAAGCGCTTGAGCTCGCAGTTTAAGGTTATGTTCACGATGATGTGCTTCATCTCTTGAAGCGTAGGCTTCGTAATACACTATCTTGTAAGGAGCTTTCAATTTGGTGGCATACACTTCCTTGTGGTTGTGACGTTTCAGCCTATTTATTAAATTATTTGTATAGCCAATATAGTGAGTATGATACTTTATGCTTTTTAGTATATATACGTAATACATATATCTACTTTTAAATAATT
Source organism: Patescibacteria group bacterium (assembly GCA_022705625.1). Classification (GTDB taxonomy): domain Bacteria; phylum Patescibacteriota; class Minisyncoccia; order UBA6257; family JAKLIH01; genus JAKLIH01. Next base: position 12,244 of record JAKJEE010000004.1, on the reverse strand, counting down.
TAATAAATAGAAATGAAAGTTAGTGTGGGGGTCGGACTGCCGAGAGTTGAACTCGGATCTTACCCACCCCAAGGGTAAATACTACCGCTATACTACAGTCCGAAAATTTAAATTAAGCTTCAAAAAATTTTTTGAAGCTTAATTTTAGTTTAGTTTATTTTCTTTAGCTAACTTTCTTTGACATTTGGTGCAAACTTTAGCTTTCTTGCCAGTTTTTAACTTGACTTCATGTAAATTAGGCTTTTGAAAATATCTGTCGGTTGGGTCTAATTTTGACATAATCTTTTTTCAAGATGTTGCCTTTTGTCGCCCTTTACCACAATTGTTACAAACTTGAGCCATAATAATATTATTTATTGTTTAACATTTAGATATTAGCATATAAACCAACGATAGTCAACGCTGACTTTAGTGTTAAAAAGAAGGAGATGGTTATTTATCCTTCTTTATTCTCTTCGATAGTTCTTTATTAAATTTGGTTTGTAACATTAATGTTTTGCCCCCTACTCTACCACTACTAATTACCCGATTATCAATTTTAATAACTGGCATTATTTGTTTAGTGGTGGCAGTAATAAACACTTCGTCAGCGGTTAATAATTCTTTAAATTTAATACTTCTTTCTTCTACTTGCATATCTTTTTTAGCCAAACCTAAAACAAAACCCCTTGTTACCCCCAACAATATATCTTGCTGGGGTGTTATCAAAATATTATTTTTTATCATAAAAATATTACTAGTTGAGCATTCGAGCGCACAATCGTTGGCGACATATAGTATCTCGTTCGCTTTTTTAGCTCTCATTTCTTTCCTTAAACAAATAGCTGCTAAATAATCACTGGTTTTAAATTCACTCAAGCTTCTTTGATAATTAACACTCATAATTTTTATTCCTTCCGTATAAAATTTATTAGGAAAGTCGACATAATTTTGAGCATAGATAAACAAGGTCTCGTTATTTCCTAAATCCAAATCGGATTCGCCAATGCCTGGACTTAATACCACTTTAATTTTAGCATCCAAACAATTATTCTTCTTTATTAAATTATCCATAATTTGCTTTATTTTTTCTTGACTTTCTTTTAAATTTAATCGTAACGACTTAACGGCTTTCATCAAGCGTTTATAATGCTCATCAAATAAAAATATTTTGCCATCATAGGCTCTTAACACTTCCGTCACAGCATAACCTCTAACCAAACCCAAATCAAAAGGTGATATTTTGGCATCTTTTAATTTAATAATTTTACCGTTCAAATAACAATAAGAATTTTCGTCAAAAAACATAGTATAAATCTAATTTTTATTTAATTTTTAACGACTTAGGTGGCATTCATTTTTGGTTTAAAATGGTAATGTCAATAATATATTCGCTATACTCTTTTTCTAATATTTTTTGAATTTGCGAAACCATAATACTGGCAAATGGACATCCAAAAAATGTTAAAACCATCGAAATTTTAATTCTATTCTTCATCACTTCAATTTTCTTAATAAACCCTAAACTTATAATATCTACGCCCAATTCTGGGTCTTTAATGCGACTTAATAAACTTTTTATATCTTTTATTTTTGGTTTTGTATTTTTCATTATATATTGTTTAATCAATTACTAATTACTTGGCAACCCTACTGCAACAATATTGTAAATTCCCCCTTGGCTTTTAATTCTGCCGTCTCAACTTCCAAATTCTCAAAATCGGTGCGAATAATTTCTTCATACATTTTAGTTAACTCTCTAAAAATCAAAATCTGTTTTTTATGTTCTACTTTTTCCTTAATCTCCATTAACGTTTTTTTAATGCGAAACGGTGATTCAAAAAATATGACTGCCCCATCAAAATTAGAAACATCTTGTCAAAATTTATTTCTTTTAGTTTTCGGCACAAACCCCCAAAAAGCAAACTTTTGAGTATTCACCCCCGACACACTAATTGCCGTTGTCACCGCTGAAACTCCCGGAATAGGAATAATTTGAATATCTTTATCAACCAGTAATAAATCATTAATTAATTTATTGCCTGGATCCGATACCCCTGGCGTGCCGGCTTCACTGACAATCGCAATTTTTTTGTCCAACTTTAATCACCCTAAAACATCTTTTATTTGTTTTTCGGTTGGGTTTTGAAAAAAATTAAAAACTGGTTTTTTAATTTCCAAATGATTTAACAATTTTAGTGTTGCCCGTGGCGTTTCAGCTAATATAATATCAACTGATTTTAATGTTTCAACGGCTCGCAAGGTAATATCTTTTAAATTACCGATTGGTGTGCCAATCACATAAATTTTATTCATATTTGTCTTTCCTAATTCGGCCACTACCCAAGCATTTGTTGCCATTATAAATGACCGCAAACTGGCCAGGGGTAATTGCCAACTTTGGTTTTTTAAGTATTATTTTAAATTGGTTTTTAGTAATTACTTTTATTTTTCCTTTTTCTCTTTTGTCGCCATATCTTATCTGCACTAATACTTCTTGATTATTTAATTTAACACTTTCTTGACTATTAATCAAATTAATTTTATCAATAAAAAATTCTTTTTTGAATAAATCTTTTTGATCGCGAACGATAACTAACTTTTTGGTTTTTGTATCTTTAGCCAATACATAAAATGGGCCATTAGCCAAATTTATACCTTTGCGTTGGCCAATAGTATAAAAATGCAGTCCATTATGTTTGCCTAATTCACAATTATGATTATCAACAATTTTACCTGGCTTTATACCTATTGTTGTCGCTAACCAATCATTATACGATTTATTGGCTACAAAACAAAAATCTTGGCTTTGTTTAGTTTTATCAAAAATTTTAATTCCTAACTTCTTAAATATTTTATATAACTCGTCTTTGGTGTAGTTAGCTAATGGCAACTTCAAATATTTAATCTGGTTTTGAGTCAACTGACTTAAAAAATAGGTTTGATCTTTTTTCTTATCAGCACTCAATCTTAATTCATATTCTTTTGACGTTTTATTAAAAACAATTTTAGCATAATGACCCGTGGCCACAAAATCGGCTTTATATTTTTTCATTACATCAATCAAAACTTTAATTTTTATTAGATGATTACACATTATGCACGGGTTGGGAGTATAATTGCTTTTAACGTCATTAATAAAATATTTAATAATTTTATTGTTAAATTCTTGCTTGACATCAATAATTTTGTAAGCCACTCCAAAAAAGTTACAAATATTTTTAGCCACCAAAAACGCACCACGATTACAGCAAACATTTTCTTTTAATAAATTCTTTTCGCTATCTCAAACGCCAAATTTTAATGAAACACCCATAACGTCATAACCCTGCTTTTTAAGTAAATATAACGCCATTGCCGAATCAATGCCACCCGACATACCAACTATAACTTTCTTTTTTGTTATTTCCTTTTTCATAATCATTGTTTAGTTATTGTGTTCGCTCATCACTAAGATCTCCGAGCTGAGTATTACTTTTTCCTTCGATTTAAAAACCGAGGCGCATAAAAGAGCAATTCTAAACTGTAAAGTGGTGGTTCGTATTACTACCCCACAAGGTAATAAATATAGAACCTCCAATAATAAATTTACTCAATTCTCTTTATCCACGCCTCGATCTAATTCTATTATAGCACAATTTTTATTTTGTCTATAGCTTGTCCCCTCCTATTGACAAAGAAAACAAAATAGAGTATAATCATCACAGTCATTCTTTATAGTAAGCAAAGAAGACTCGCCGGCAGGGAAAACGCTCCCCTTCCGGCTTTTTCTTTAAATATCGATATTGACTTGATTTTTTATTTTAAATATTCTAAAATATATTTGGTTCTCGTTATACAATTCCTCCTTTCTTGAAAAGGCAGGGACTACGCCTAGTCCCTGCCCATTTTTTATTTACCTCTACACTTCAGAAAAGATTGGCAATGACTAACATTATTTTTTAAGTTTAATATAGGAATTAAAATTTACTATTTTAAACACTTAATCGTCCTTTGGATAAAAATTAAATTTTTTAACTTAATCTTGCTGGGTGTGAGCTCTCAACTATTATTCTTTATTTTTTAGATCATTCCGGTTGTTCGAATTTGTTTGGACAATGATAAATCTAATTGAATTTCTCATCATATAAAACCGCGTCTCTAACATTTTTATAAGTAAATATTTCACTGTCTTTAAATCATACTGGAATTTCATAGTCAGCATCGACTTGATTAGCTGATGCGTGTACCAAGTTTCTGACCGCTCGATTATCACCATCGGCTAAATCGTATGAATCAATCGTATAATCACCTCGAATTGTGCCAACATCAGACGACGTTGGTTCGGTAGAGCCCACTAACTTCCTAACAATCTGAATTGAATTGTTGCCTTCAAGAACCATGGCCACTACTGGGCTTAATGCCAAGTATTCAACTAATCGATCCATAATTTTTTGACCAATTTCTTTTGGATCGCCAGTAATTTCAATTCCTCTTTTCTTATTGCCTTCGATTGATCTATTACCTAAAGCCACAATTTCTTCTTCGCTTTTCACATAATGTTTGTAAGCTTGTTCTTTAGTTGGTAATAAAAACTTCATGGCAATAATTTTAAGCCCAGCTCTTTCAAAACGAGAGATAATATCACCAATTAAATTTCTTTGAATTGTATCTGGTTTTAAAACCACCAAAGTTTTTTCCGCTTTGTTTGACATAATAGTTTGCTTAATTAATTATTAATTTATTTATTAATTTTAATATGCAATTCTTTTAACTGTTTTTCGTCAACCATTGATGGCGAATTCATCATCAAATCGCGATTATCACCCGTCTTAGGAAAAGGAATGACCTCGCGAATACTTTCTTCCCCTTGCAGTATCATTAACAATCTATCTAGCCCAAAGGCAACTCCCCCATGCGGTGGCACGCCGTACCCAAACATTTCAATGTAATGACAAAATTGATTTCTAAAATCTTCGGCTGTATTACCTAATTTAACGAACACCGCTTCCAAAATATCGGCATCGGTTTCTCGCAAAGAACCCCCCGCCACCTCACATCCATTTAAAGCCACATCATATTGAAAAGCTTTTAATTCTTTGGTATTGTCTTGGATTAACTTAGTCTTCTCCGCTTGGCTTAAACCCTCTTCAAATCTTATCTTGGTAAATGGATGGTGCACGGCCACAAACCTAGCATCTTCGTTGTATTGTTTTTCATGTCATTCAAACATTGGAAAGTTAACAATAAAAGCAAACCCCAATTCATTTTTATCATTTTTGTCTTTTCTAATATCTGGTTTATCGGAATTATATTTCGCCATGGCTTCACTATAATCAATTCTGGGAAAAGGAAATTCGGTAAAATGTTTTTCTGGATACAGTTTATCAACTATTTCTTTGATCATTTTTTCAACTAAATCTAATATTTGCTCTTCGGATTTAAAACTAACCTCAATGTCAAGTTGAGTAAATTCTGGTTGTCTATCGCCTCTAGGATCTTCATCGCGGAAACATCTAACAATTTGAAAATACCTCTCAATCTGAGAAACCATTAACATCTGTTTATATTGTTGAGGGGACTGAGGCAAAGCATAAAATAGTCCGGCCCCTAAACGTGATGGCACTAAAAAATCTCTGGCGCCTTCGGGAGTTGATTTTGTTAAATACGGAGTATCAATTTCTAAAAAATCATTACTATACAAATAATCTCGAATAAACTTGAAGGTCAAAGCTCGCTTTTTCAAATTATTTCGCATTCTTGGTCTTTTTAAGTCTAAATACTTTTTGCCCATTCTTATCTCTTCGCCAATATCATGGCCATCGCCATAAACATCAAAGGGATGAGTATTGGCTTCATTCAAAATTTCAACTTTTTTCACCTCGAATTCTACGTTACCCAAAGGTATTTTTTCGTTTTTCATATTATCAGGTCTAACTTTAACTAGCCCGGTTAACTTTAACACTCATTCTGATCGAACTTTTTCTATCAAAGCATAGCCCTCCCCCATTCAAGGACCACAAACAGTTTGAATTGTGCCGGTTGAATCTTTTAAATCAATAAAAATAATTTTACCATGATCTCGCCTAGTTTCTACCCAGCCATAAAGATCGATTTCTTGACCAATCAAATTAACGGCATCTTTAATATATATTTCTTTCATATTCCAAAATTAATTCAATTTATTATATCAATTATACCATATCGTTTAGTATTTTACAATTATTATAAACGTGGTATAATAGCTATATTAATATCTGATACTATATAATGGACCATTTAACTATTGGCAAAATTGGCGAACAATTAGCCAAAGATTATCTTACCAATCAACATTATAAAATATTATTTACTAATTATCGCTTTCGTCACTTAGAAATTGATATTATCGCCTTAAAGTCCCGAACTATTTATTTTGTGGAAGTTAAAACTCGTCACTATCAAAATTATAAACTTGAAAAGGATTTAAACATAACCCCGGAGGAAGAGTTTACTACCGCTAAAAAACAAAAATTTATTAAAGCTTCTGAACTTTTTTTGCTCCAACATCACCAGTTTAAAAATTATCAAATTCAATTAAGTTTACTCGCCCTATATTTATTTGATGATCATGAACCTATCTATAAAATTTACGATACAATTTCTAACTATCTTTAATCAAAAAACCGGCGTTAGCCGGTTTTTTGAATTAGCATTTTGTTTTTCTACTTGAACATTGATTTTGGAATTTGGAACTTTCTTTGTATTATCTTTCTGCTTGAACATTGGTCATTGAATCTTGCTAGCCCTCACACCAACCTATGGTTGGTAGTGATGGGGAATTTTATTTCACGTATTCTATCACTCGGGTTTCGCGAATCGCCAAAATTTTTATTTCACCATAAAAATCCATTTCTTCTTTTATTTTATCTGCAATCTGTTTAGCTAACCTCGCTGTGCCATAGTCATCAATTTTATCGGGAAAAACAAATACCCTTAACTCTCGGCCAGCTTGAATCGCATAGGCCTTTTCAATTTCTTTAAACGAAGTAGCAATTTTTTCTAAATCTTCTAATCTCTTTAAATAGTTTTCTAAGTTCTCTTTTCTAGCCCCTGGGCGTGAAGCTGAAATAGCGTCAGCGGCCATAATAATTGCTCCTTCCACCGTTTCCACTGGATAATCTTCGTGATGAGATTGCATAGCTTTAATAATATCTTCTTTAATGTTGTATTTTTGCAAAATCCTTCTACCAATTTCAACGTGCGAACCCTCTAGTTCATAGTCAATCGCTTTGCCAATGTCATGCAAAAGACCAGCTTTTTTAGCCATTGATACATCCGCTCCTACTTCAGCGGCAATCATACCCGCTAACATTGCCACTTCAATCGAATGGGTTAAAACATTTTGGCTATAACTGGTTCGATATTTTAATCTTCCTAACAAAAATACTAATTCGGGTGGTAAATCTAAAATACCTATTTCATACACCGCTTCCTCACCGGCTTTTTTAATTAATTCTTTGATTTCTTGTTCAGCTTGCAAAACTTTTTCCTCGATTTTAGATGGTTGAATTCGACCATCTAAAATTAATTTTTCTAAAGCCATTTTGGCAATCTCGCGTCGAATTGGATTAAATGACGATAGTGTAATTAAATCGGGTGAATCATCGATAATTAATTCCACGCCTGACACTTTTTCAAAATGACGAATATTTCTTCCTTCTTTACCAATAATTCTACCCTTGATATCCTCAGAAGGAATTTGAACGGTTGAGATTAAATGCTCGCTAGCATTACCGTGACCATAACGTTGAATTGACGAAATCATAATGTCGTCAACCTTTTTCTCTAATTCTTCTTTTTTAGTATTTTCTAAAACTCTCATCGCCGATAACAATTCTTGTTTACTTTCATCTTCTAATTTTTGTAATAATATCTTTTTGGCTTCGTCTTTACTTAAGTTAGCAATTTCTATCAACACCTTTTCTTCTGATTCTTTCATTTTAAGAATATCCTCTTTGATAACTTTTAATTTAGAGATATCTTCTTCAACTTTCTTTTGGTTTTGATCGGTTTCGATTTGTCGTCGGTCGAGCAATTCTTCTCGTTTAATCAATCGGCCTTCAATTTTATCAGTTTGTTCTTTTCTCTCTTTCTCTTCACGGCGAATGTCTTCTAATATTTTAGCCGCTTCTTCTTTTGATTTAAGTACAATACTTTTGGCTTCATCTTTAGCTTCTTGAACTTTTATTTTTAATTGCCCCTCTACGGAATCAGCTCGAGATACAGCCAAATATTGTCTTACAAAATAACCAATTATGCTTCCTAAAACAAAAAGCACAATCCCAATTGTCGTTGGATTATTAAGCATGATAATATTTTAACAACTATCCAATTAATTTAAAACAAAATGATTTACCTCACGTGTAAAACATAAATTTTGTTTTTGTCCTTTAAAATGATAAAAATTATTTAAAAAATAAATATTCATAAACAGATTTGACTCTTCCATTAATTAAATAGCTGATCTTTTGGTTAAAATTTACAATTTTATAGGATCTCTCCTATGAACATAATATAGCAAATTTTTACCCAATTTGCAACAATCAAAAACCAAAGGATTTATCCCTTGGTTTTACGCCTTTTAAGGCCTTTAATCATTATCTTCGTCGTAACTTCTTACCGAGGTCATTGCTGTCCTATAAAATACCGCCTCATATTCCTTGCCATCATCTACGGTTATTCGGAAATTCCGAATAACTGAAATTTCGTCTAATTCTTTGCCTTCAAAAATGTTTTTAAGATGTTCCTTCACATTAGGAACACCAACATTAAAAAGCTCAGTAATCAATTTTTATGTAAGTCATACATTTTCGTCTTCAATTCTAACATTGATTTTTTGCTCTTCGCCCATAGCGTGGTAAATAGCGATTTGAGGATTTTTTTGATTCTTCTGTTGATCCTATGTATTTTTTGTACTAGTTGGTTTTTTGTTATTTTTCTTCAGAATAATTAATTAAAAAATTTGATTTGGCCTTTTAAATACTCCTTTATTCTGGTATAATCCTCTTTCTCTTCGTCTCCCTTATAATATATCTCTAAAAATTCCACTTTAAGTTCTTTTTCAAAAAAAGCATAAATAATTCTTATACCACTCCTAGAACCTCTATTTTTAAATGAATCGCAAGTGAACTTTTTTATTTTACAAATCTTAATATTCTCATCACAAAACCCCGGAATCAAAAAAACACTTGAATTATTAATCTTTTGAACATGATATAACTCAATAACCGCCTCCTTAATCAATTCAACATCTTCTCTCAAAGAAATATATTTCTTTAGTAACTGTTTTAAGTCTTTTTGAAATTCCAATGTTTCTATATAATTAATCTTCTTCATCATAATTTCTTACTGATGTTTTTGTAGTTCTATAAAACACTGCATTGTATTTCAATGGCTGATTTTCTTTGGCAATAATTCAAGGAACATCGTCGTGAGAATAATTACTTAATTCATTCCCATTCTTATCACCTAATCTAGCTAATACTTCGTCAATATGTTGTAATTCTCTAGCATCTTTTAATTTAGATAAATCTGGCTCTCTAAGCGCCAAGTATTTCTTTTGATCATAATTAAAATACTTAATATTAACCTTCTTGACCTCATTATTTTCTACCATTTCATCGACTATTTTCTTAAATTCTACCGGTGTAGGCCCAAAATGATTTTTAATATATGTTGCCCCTATCAACTGCTCTTCATACTTCTCATAATAATCAAAATCAATAAAATATAATAACTTATATATAGCCGTTTCTCCAATATTTGGCTTACCTCCTACTTTAGTTAAAATATATATAAAAACTTCTTTGAATTTCTCTTTCTTTAAATGAGGCACACTAATTCTCATTTCAATTTTTTCATCCTTCAAGCTTTTCTTCTCTTTTTCAAATTTAACTATAATCTCACTCTCTTTACCTTTTAAAAAATCATTGAACTGAATTCCAAAAATATCAGCTAATTTTTTTGCCTCATTAACTGTTATGTCTCTTTCTCCATTTTCAATTTGACAATACGTTGGCCTAGAAACTCCTAATTTATTAGCTAAAAATTCTTGGGTCAAATTATTCTTTTTTCTCATTTTATAAATAAATTTTGGAAGCATAATATATATTTAACTCTTTATTACATACATTATACCAAATGTAAAAATATTTGTCAATAGCAATGTGAATAAATTATACATTATCAAACACCAAAAACTCTATTATAATCTTGCATTTTATCGGCGACAACACTACAAATAACAATATGTTCCAAAATGGAACATGCCACTTTAAAAACAATTATCAATATTACATATCTTTGTTTTTTCACAATTCGAACCAATAACTTTCATACATATTAGTAATTATCCTACTGCATCTTCCATGGTGATAATATGAACTCCAAGAAACAAAAGCTTTATCTATTATTTCTAATTTTTCTTCGCTTTTTGCTTTTTTCCAGCTTTTCTTTAATCTTTTTCTAAACCTCTTTACTGTTGATTTACGTAATGTAATATAGTTTCAAAATACAGTATATCCCAAAAAATCAATACCTTTTTCGATTGGAAAATATTCTGATTTTTTAGGATGTAATTTTAAATTTAATTTATCATTTAAAAACTCCTTAATTAAAAATCTCAATTTGAATAATCTGTTCTTATTAGTATCTAATATTATAAAGTCATCCATATAACGAACATAACATTTAACTTGTAAGAAATCTTTTACAAAATGGTCTAATTCATTTAAATAAATATTAGCAAACAACTGAGAAGTTAAATTCCCTATTGGCATTCCCCGTTCCCCCAAGTGACTATCAATAATTAAATTAATCAGTCATAACAATCCTGGACTTTTAACTTTCTTTTGAATAATTTCTTTCAGAATTTTTCGATCTACACTATCAAAATATTTTTGAATATCGCCTTTAAAACAATAAATTCTTTTTTCTTTTAATTTACCCCCCCCCGCCATTCTGATGAATTTTTGACAACGAAAAACTGCTTTTTGCACGCCTTTTTCTTTCCGACAAGCATAAGAATCAAAAATAAAAGATTTTTCAAAAATTGGTTCTAATATATTACAAAGTGCATGATGGATTATTCTATCAGGAAACTGAGCTGCTCAAATAATTCTTTTTTTAGAATCATTCACAATAAAACTAAAATAGCCACTATGAATATATGTTTTAGTACTTAATTTATACATCATATCTACTAAACGCATTTCATAATTACGATAAAACTTCAAAACATCAGGTCGAAACCTTTTGTTTTTAATTGCCTTCTCATAAGCCAAATTAATATTTTCACCGCTCACCAACTCTTCAAATAATTCATCCATAATAAAAACATATTTAATAAAAAGATCCGCTACCACGCCTACAGGTACTAGCCCCATATCAGGATACGGATCGAAAACTATTTTGCCAGTCCATTGAAACAATGGTGTCGACAAGGAATAAAATCAGTAACGGTTATTGGCTCGCTCTAGCATTCGTAAATGCTTTGATCTGGCCCTGTCTATGGAATAAAAATTTCATAAAACAATTACCTGGCGCACCGAAACCCAATGTTGTAATTCGCATTATCGGTAGATTAATTCAAATTCAGCGCAAAAGAACCTGTGTTCGAAGTGTTGTTCCAATTGCCACCCCTAAGGAGAACGCGAGAACAGGTGCTGAAGTAGATTTTATCCCTACTATTCTAAATATGAACAGCAAAAAATAAACAACAAATTTACTTTTCGCTATCCGTATTTTCCAATCAACCACAACAAATTTTTATAACTTCATTAACTTTTTCTGATATATTCATATATTGTCTTGAAGAAATATATTCTAGTTTGTATACTAATCTAATTAAATAAAACAAAAAATCAAATTCTTCGCTCAATTTTGTAAAATATTCTTTTCTACCAGATCTTAAAATATTGGCATGAATCATCAATCTAGAAATCAAATATAATTGTTTTTTAATATCTTCCGACAAAGCAAATTGTTCTTTTTTAGGAATAATGGATAACATTTTATGCAAAACGATAGTCAAATCTTCTAATTTTTGAAAAGCTATCAAATCTTTTATCGTTGACATAATACACATTTAAAATTTTTAACAGAATTTATTCTAAAGAATAAATTCTGAAACCATCCAATCTGAAATTCACTAACGCAAATTTCAGAAAGAAAGATAATTAGATTTTAGATTACTACAACCGTTACCTGGCGCACCGAAACCCAATGCCGTAATTCGCATGATCGG
>JAKJEE010000037.1 GCA_022705625.1 Patescibacteria group bacterium | reverse complement strand
CAGATTCCATCAATCGAGAAAGAGGTCAAAAAATTAGAAAAATTATCTAAACAGAAAATTCAATCTCAATTTATTAAAGAGGAGATTGATGCTTATGATATATCAAAAATTATTGCCAAATGGACTGGTGTGCCGGCGGATAAAATGTTAGAAAATGAAAAAGAAAAAGTAAAAAATATTAGAGAAATTTTAAAATCACGCGTAATTGGTCAAGACGAAGCGGTGGAAGCGGTGTCACGTTCAATTATTAGATCGCGAGCGGGGATTGCCGATGAAGAAAAACCAATCGGATCATTTATGTTTTTGGGGCCAACTGGCGTTGGCAAAACTGAATTGGCAAGAACATTAGCCGAGTTTATGTTTAATGATGAAAAATCGATTATTCGTATTGATATGTCTGAATATATGGAACATCATAGTGTGGCTCGTTTAATTGGCTCGCCACCTGGTTATGTTGGCTATGATGAAGGTGGTCAATTAACGGAAACCATTAAACATAAACCCTATAGTCTGATACTATTTGACGAAATTGAAAAAGCTCATGCTGAAGTTTTTAATTTATTATTGCAGGTGCTTGATAATGGTCGATTAACTGATGGTAAAGGAAGAACTGTCAATTTTAAAAATACCATTATTATTATGACATCCAACATTGGCGGTGAGTATATATCTCAAATGCAAAATATCGGTTTTGATGGGGATGAACATAATAAAAAAATTGATCAAGAATACGAAAGTAAAAAAATATTTTTAAAAGAAAAAATACAAGGTAGTTTGAAATCATATTTTAAACCCGAGTTTTTAAATCGAGTTGATGATATTATAGTGTTTAATCCTTTACGTTTAAAAGATATGCACAGGATTGTTGATATTCAAATGTCCAGAGTTATTAAAAGATTAGAAAACAAAGATATTAAATTAGTGGTTGATAGCTCAACCAAAAATTGATTAGCTAAAAATGGTTATGACGCTGAATATGGGGCTAGACCGCTTAAAAGATTAATTCAAAAAGAAATTTTAGACCCAATGGCTGATTATATAATTAACAACGATGTGACTGGTGGGGGAGCGATTACCATTACCGTTAAAAATAATAAAATCGATTTTAAATTCAAAAAACGCTAAAAATGAATTATAAGCCAATTTGAAAGAATTTTTTACAAACAATTTTGGTAGTAGTATTTATATTACTAGTGATGTTTATTTTAGCGGCTAAGTTACATTGGTTTTGGGGAAGTGTAATTATCTTATTGTTTTTATTGTTGTGAAAATTGATTATAGGGCTTGCCAATATTAATTATTTTATTTTGTTTTCATTGTTTATTAGCACTTTGATTTTTTCTTGAAATTTTAACATCTTGCCAACCATTTCATTTTTGATGGTGATGATGGTATTGTTTTATTTTCGAGTGATAGCTATTAAGCCCCGTCTTAAGGAAAATTTATCAATATTTTTAGCATTCAAACAGTTCTTTGTGTTTTTGGTGTTTTTTGTTAACACCTCGGCTATTTATTGTTTATTTTATTTGAACCACGTAAAGTTTTTTTATTGTTTTTGATTATATGTTTTGGTGAGTTTCATTTGTTTTTCTTGATATAAAAAAATTAACAATATCAACTGATCTTTGTATGAGAAGATGATAATTTTTTTAATGTTTTTACAGATAA
>JAKJEE010000025.1 GCA_022705625.1 Patescibacteria group bacterium | reverse complement strand
GCAATCGTCTAAAGAATCAAATCAACAAGCAGGATTAGTTTTTAATTCGCCCAATGTGCATTGCTTACATTCAAGACCGAGAAAACATCTATATTTTCCAGAAAGCCAACTGTCTTCAGGTTGAGGCAATAAAGATGGTGGTGACACTGGCTTTGATTCTTCTTTTACGGGTTCATAATCTTGGGGAGTGTCAGATTTTTCAGTTTTCATTCCAACTTTGCTTCGTTCAGCTCAACAATAGTCAACACAATTTCAATAACTATCAAATTGACACCATTCCTTTGGGTCGCAGGGGGTGCAACCTGTGGTTGTACATTTGTGTCGAGTGTAAGTATATTTTATATCAGTTGATGAATTTGATTGTGAAGAACTGTCAATTTGAATATTAGGGTTGGATGAATCTTGAGATTGAGTTGCTTGACTTTGATTATGTCAGTCCACGTAACTTAATTGACTTTTATATTTGGTTTCGGGATATTTGATAAATTTTATATTGCCATCGGTTAATATTTTTAAGTGTCGATTAGTTATTGGTTCGTCGATTGATGTTTGTTGAACAGAATTTACTAATAATGTTTGTTTGGAATAGTATGGGTGGCAAGATTTAAAATCATCTCAAGTTAAGTCAAAATCTATATAATCAGAATCATTAACTTTTTGTTTTCGATATTTTCATTCGTCGTCTATATAAATAAAATTGGCGCTTGTATAATTTCCAATATGGTTGCAATCGTCATAATAAAATGGTCCCTGATAATAGTAGCAAGGTTTGTTACTGGAATCTTTTAAAATATAACTGCTATGAACACATTTTTGAGTGTACATATTGTAATAATGGGTTTTATAGTAACCGTAGAAATTGTTATTAGGATGGGGGCCACTTTTTGCATAAGTTTTATATTTATCTTGGCTATCTTTGGCAATAGTCATGACTTCATCGTATGAGAAACAAGGATAGTCGCCAACAAATGAAGCGGTTAAATTGATAGTTAATGGGTAAGTTTTGGTGTTTAAGCTAAGAAATGTTGGTCAATTCTTGAATATATATTTTTCAACGTCAGTTGGTACATCCGTTGTGGTTTTGTTTTGGTCTTGATTGCCAATGTCTATATCATCATTGTCATCGCCGCCTAAATCAATATCTATTGGTAAATCGGTTTCTTCGTTCGCATCTAAATCATTTGATATATCATTTGGGTCTTTAATGTCAACTTTGCACTCAGTCGTTAGTATTTGGCCTTTATTATCGATTACTGTTAAATTAATTTTTTTAGTGCCTAAAGTAGAAAATGAAGTTTCAAAAGTTTTCTGATTGTTCGTGGTTTTATTGTTCCAGATATATTTAAAAGGTGAATTTGGGTTGCCAATAATTTGAGACATAAAAGTTATAGTTTCATTAACTTTTGCTTGCTTAACTGACGGCACACAGACAACTTTTGATATTTTTGTGATATTGTCTTGATTATCTTTGGAAATAGTATCACTGTTACCAAAATTGGCAAAAAAATTACAAAATGTTTCTTTGGTAAATTCGTCAATTTTACCAGTTTGGGTAATATCTAATTCTTTTTGTAGACGTTTTACTGCATTTTCAGTTTTAGATCCAAAATAACCAGTGACTAATTTCTCAGGATAAATATTGGGAAGTAATCTTAAAAAGTATTGAATAAATTTAATTTCTTTTTTAGGGTATTCGTCACCATTTTGAAGAATAGATTGAAACGGGCAAAGTGTATAATTTTCGCATAAAATTTTTACAGTATCGCTGTCAACAACACCATTGGCTGGCAAACCATAACTTTTTTTAAGCTTGTTGATGGCAGCTTTAGTTAAATTACCATAATAGCCGGTGATTGGACCATCATATAGATTGTTAATATATAAGATGGATTGGAGTCGAATAATATTCGGAATATCGCTAGGAACTTGACTGTCGATAGATAAATTATCGATTGACTCTATAAAACAAGCCGCTTTGGAATAACCGGTTGTTAGAAATATAAATAAAATTATAAAAATAATAATTTTTTTGATGAACATTCTAGATGTTATTTAAAAAAATTTGTAATGACCAGATGAGGAAAAAATTAGAAATAATAAAATTTGATATTAAAATAAAGTCGTGTAATGATTGGAAGTGAGTTTTAAGTTGTTTGGCTAAATAAATGTTTAATCCTAAAATAAATCACATGGTAATTATGATATAAATGAGATTGTATTTGTTGCCAACAAAATCACCAAAATTATAAATAAAATGGAGAATCAATGGCGTTAAACGATTGTTTTGAGAGAAAAGAAATATTAACAACAAAGACGCAACCAAAGTAATTGTAAAAGATAATTTTGTAAAAAATGAGGAAATTTTCATTAAATAGATTTAAATAATCTTAGGATTATTCTACATAATATTTTAAAAAATATCAAGTTGTTTAGGGGGTTGTTTTTAAAAATATATTTGATATAATAAAAGTAGAACTTTTTATATTAGGAGGCAAAAATGAATAGAGAATTGAAAGCTATACAGTTAATACTATCGATTGTGCTATCGGTTTTTTGGGGAAAAGAAATCTACACACACTATTACAATATAATTGTAGCAATAGCATTACCGGGTTTGTTGTTTTTATGCGCCTTGGTATTTATTTTTGAGAGAAAGGAGCCGAAATGAAAAAGAGGGATACGTTATTCCCTCTTTTTGTATTGAATATATAATTTTTTAAAACACGAATTATAATTCAGTAATGTTTTTTTGTTGGGTTTTATTATCGGATTATTTTATTGATTTTAATCGGTTGTTTGGTTATGATGCGTAATATTTTAAAAAATATCAAATCCTGGCTTCATTTTTTTGAAAAATATGGTAGAATGAATACATCTGGCCCTATCGTCTAATGGTTAGGACGTCAGATTCTCAATCTGGCAATAGGAGTTCGATTCTCCTTAGGGCTACAAAGATAATAATTTACAATTTTAAAATTTGTTTTTGATGTCTGTTTTTTTGATTAAATTAATTTATCTATTTTATTGCCATTATAGAAATTTTGGAATGGCATTGGTGTTTTGCCGTCGGGATGGACAGTAATAATTTCAACAAAACCATCTAAAGTTTTTACAAAAAAATGTTTGTTTTCCTGAACGATAGAGCCATTAGCTATCACACTATACTTTTGATTTAAAATTGCGTAAACCTCAGAATCATTTACCCAATTGATTTTTAGAATTTTTAATATAATTTTTTTTGAATTTTTTTCAAAATAGTTAAATGTGCCTGGTTCAAAAGATAAAGCTCGGACAAAATTATAAATGGTAGCGGTTGGTTGGCTTCAGTCAAGGTGACAATTTTCGAAATAAAATTTTTTGGTGTAGGTTGCCAAGTTTTCTTCTTGAGGCTTAATGGCAATTCGATGGTTAAGATAATCGGGTAATAAATTAATAATTAATTTTGCACCTAATATGCCAAGTTTTTGTTTTAATGAGTTAAAATCATCATCCAAGGTAATAGGTGAACTAATTTGGCCAATAATAGGTCCATGATCCATAAGTTCATCAATAATAAAAATAGTTGTGCCAGTGATCACATCGTTATTTAAAATAGCATTTTGGATTGGAGTCGGTCCACGATATTTTGGTAAAAGCGAAGGATGAATATTGATTAAACCAAATTGAAAAACTTTTAAGATATTTTTAGGAATAATTTTGCCGAAAGAGGCGACAATGCCAACGTCAATTTTTTTTGATTTTAAATTGTCATAAAAACTTTGATCATTAATATTGTCGGCGTAAATTACTTCAATTTTATGTTGTTTAGCTAATTCTTCAACGGGGTTGGACTTTAATATTTTTTTTCGACCAAATTCTTTTGGTGAAAAAGTTACAATTAAATCGGGGGTTAATTGATTAGCAATTAATTCTGATAATATTAATTTTGAAAAATTTGAATTGCCCCAAAAACTAAAACTCATGATGTGTGTATTTAGATTGTTTGTAAACATGTTTAGCTCGATCAGTAAAGAGCTTACCTGATAAATGGTCTAACTCGTGCTGAACAATTCTAGCTAAAATATCTTTAAATTTATATTTAATTTTTTTGCCATTTAGGTTTTTGGCTTCAAGGGTGATTTTTTCTGGTCGAACAACATCGCCCCATAGACCAGGCACGCTCAAACAGGCCTCTTCCATTTCACAAAGATCGCTAGATACACTGATAATTTTAGGATTAACAAGATCGTATCGTTTTTTATGATCAATGTCAGAAAAAACAATTAATGACAAAGGAAAACCAACTTGATTGGCTGACAAACCAACGCCTTTATTATCAATCATAGTTTTATACATTTCGTTCGCTAAGGATTTAATATCAGAAGTGATATGTTCAATAGGGTTAGTGGGGCTAGATAAAATTTTATTTTTAGGATCAGTAATTATTTCCATAATTAATTAATAATAATTGCTTGAGGGTTAAAGACGATAAGATCAATCGATTGATTTTTTCAATCATCTTTATTCAGGCCAGCACTAATGGCTAAGTTTTCGAGTATATAAATTGGATCGCTCTCATCTTTTCAAATAATTGGTAAATAACAAAATGAATTAGTGTCATTTTTATTTATTAAAATGGCTGGCTTCTGAGCAGAAATATTGTAAATTTTTTCATTATCACTTAGGCCTTTAATATTATCATAACTTTCAACAACTCAAACTCGGATATTAAGTGAGTGGTTTTTTAGTTTTTCGATATATTCAACTGGCAATGCTTTCATGGTATTAACCAAGACAAAAATTAGGTTTTCCAAAATATTAACATCGCTTTCAATGTTGCCAAAAGCACTGATTAATTCATAGTGATCAGCGATTTCTACAAAAATACCGAATTTATTGTTAAAATAGTCATTTTGAAAAGAACCATTATCAATATTTAAAATAACACCTTGATTGGTAAACAAATCAATTGTGCGTTTAGCAATTTTTTTGATGATAGTTTCGATGTCGTTATTCATATTAAAAATTAAATTAAAAAGTTGTTATACAGAAGGCTTCTAATAGTAAACGATAATTGGCATTGTAATTGTCTACATAAGACAATAATTGGACAGTATTTTTTAAGAGTTTGATTTTGGGAGCCGGTAATAAATTGTTATTGATTAGTGAGGCGTATATTTCCCTTTCAGTGTTGTCGGCCCAATCGTTAATTATTTTTTTCAAATTAGTTTTAATAAATTTTTCTTTATCATCAGTTCAATCTGTTTCTTCTTTGTCTTGTAAATTAGCCATCAATTCTTTAATAAGTTTTGACTGCTCACAAAAATTGTTTTTGGCTAAATTATTTAAAAACTTGATATTATTTTCAGTAGCTTTTAATTGCTCAGGATTTTTTAAATAATTAATAATTCTCGCTGGGTGATTTTGAGATAATTCAAGAATATGAGATAAATTTTTTGAATCGATTGGGTATTGGTTTTTGATAAAATCGATTATATCGTTTTGTTTGGGTTTTGTGAAACGAACTCATAATAAACGTGAACCAATGGTTTTAAGCAATTTTTGGGGGTTAGTAGTGATTAAAATAATTGTGGTATGATTTTTTGGTTCTTCCAATATTTTTAGTAAAGATGATTGAGTCGCCAAGGTTAATTTTTCGCAATTATTAATAATTAAAACTCGTTTTTGGGACAAATGAGGTTTGTATAACAAAAATTCAAAAATTTTGGCAGTATCATGAACTTTGGTAGTGTCGCCTTTAAAATCAATTATTAAATAATCGGGATGTCATTGATTATCAAAAGATGTGCAATTTTTGCATTGATTACAACCACCAAATTCTTTTTTGGAACACAACAAACTTTTAGCAAATAATTTGGCAGTGGTAAGTTTACCTAAATCTGATTCGCCTCAAAAGAGCAAACTTTGGTTTAAATTGTTGTTGTCTTCAAGTTTGGTAATTAGAAAATTTTTAACGATTGGATTAATTAATAAATCCATAATGTTATAAAATTTATTTATAATTCATTAAGCTACGTTTATAAAGATCAAGATTTTCTAAAATAATACCAGTGCCTTTAGCCACACAGAACAAGGCATCATCAGCTACGTAGACGGGTACGCCCGTGGCGCGAGTAATTAACACATCTAAGTTTTTTAATAAACCACTGCCACCAGTAAGAAACATACCACGTTGCATTATGTCGGCCACTAGTTCCGGTGGTGTTTCAGATAAAACATTTTTAATGGCTTGAATAATTTCTTTCAAAACATTGGTTAGGGCCTCGGCAATTTCGTTAGAATTAATATTTAGGTTTTTGGGTAAACCTTCGGATAAATCGCCACCAGTTATTTCGTATTCATTTTTTTCTTTAATAGTAATGGCGGAGCCAATATTAATTTTTACATTTTCAGCAGTTCGCTCACCAATAGCAATATTATATTTTTTACGGATATAATCGGCGATAGCCATATCCATTTTATTGCCAGCCACGCGAATAGATGAAAAAGTTACAATACCACCTAAAGAAATAACAGCAATTTCGGCAGTGCCACCACCAATATTGACTACCATATTGCCGGAAGCTTCATTGATGGGAATATTGGCACCTAAAGCAGCTAATATTGGTTCTTTAACAACGAAAACATCTTTGGCGCCAGCTTCTTTAGCAGCGTCGATGATTGCACGTCGTTCAGTGGAAGTAATTCCACAGGGAGCAGAAATAATAATATCAGGTTTAATAAAACGCATATTGCCAAGCGATTTACTAATAAAATAATGAAGTAAAGCTTTAGTAATTTTGTAATCAGCAATAACACCATCTTTTAATGGTTTGTAAGTTTTAATTAGTTCAGGGGTTCGGCCAACCATATCTTTGGCGTCATTACCGATAGCTAAAACTTGATTATTGTCGGTCGAGATAGCAACAACAGTGGGTTCATTAATAATAATGCCCTTTTGTGGAACAAAAACAACAGTATTGGCGGTTCCTAAATCAATGCCTAATTTTCTGATAAACACGATAAAAATTTAATAGTTATTAAATTTTTAATGTTAAAAGCCAGATGTCAAAAGTCAAAAATGAAAATCAAAGATGAAAAATGACTAGACCTAACATTAAAATCAAAATTTGCTGATTAATCAATCTAATTTGTCGATTTTTAGTAGTTTACTGCAAAAACCATTAAATGTCAACTCGAACAATATCAGCATTTATTTTTTTTAAACGTTCGTCAATTTTCTCATAACCACGATCAACTTGATAAATATTACTAATTTTTGATTCACCTTTAGCAACTAGAGCCGCAATAATTAAACACATACCAGCACGTAGATCAAACGAAGTAATCTCTTGACCATATAGTGGGTTGGGGCCTACAATTAAAGCTCGATGTGGATCGGCGATGATGGCATTGGCGCCCATTTTAATTAATTCGTCGACATATTTTAATCGACCTTCATACATTGGATCCTGAATGATAGTGGTGCCATTGGCTTGAGTAGCCAGAATACCAAAAATAGATTGCAAATCAGTTGGTATGCCTGGATATGGTAAAGTTTGAACTTTTGATACGGCTTTTATTTCGCTAGGTAATATTTCCACACTATAAAGCTTTTTTGATTTATCTTGTAAAGTAATAATAAATTTACCATTAAACTCATGCAATTTTTTCATTACAATTTCTAAATGATCCAATCTAACATTATTAACTTTGATATTACTTTTACAAGCCATACCCATAATAATGAAACTGCCGGCTTCAATTGGATCAGGAATAATTTCATGTTTCTTGACACCTTTTAACTTTGGGTTACCTTTAATTTTGAAAGAGTGATTGGGTAAATGTGTTATTTTAGCTCCCATTTTATTCAAAAATGTTACTAAGTCCAAAACATGGGGTTCAATGGCGGCAATTTTAATTATAGTTGTTTGAGGTAATGTTGAGGCCAGCATCAAAACATTTTCGGTGGCGGTGACACTGAATTCTTTCAAAATTATTTCTTGTTTGGCAATTTTGGGATTATATTTAAAATGGTAAAAACCATTGACAGTTGTAGTTTCTAAGCCCAGTTCCCCTAAGGCCTCAAAATGGGTATCTACGGGGCGAACACCAATTAAACAGCCACCGGGTTGCATTAATTCAAATTTTTTAAATCTAGCGCATAAAGGTGCAATCAAAAGAACTGATGAACGAATTTTTTTGATTAATTTTTGATCAAGATTTTTTAAACTTAATTTTTCGGGATCTATTTTTACAGTTTTAGTTCCTAATCAAGTTACTTTAGCGCCTAAGCTTTCAATAATATTCAATAGGTTTAAAACATCCTCGATGAGAGGAATATTGGAAACAATACTAGGTTCTTTAGACAATAAAGTGGCAGCTAAGATGGGAGTGGTGGCATTTTTACTGCCATAAACATCAATACTTCCCTTTAATGATTT
>JAKJEE010000024.1 GCA_022705625.1 Patescibacteria group bacterium | reverse complement strand
GGTAGTATAACCAGTTGATGATGTGTTTAACCCACTAACTGATAATGGTGTAATGCCTGTTATGACAGAATCGTGAGCAATACCAGTGCCAAACATTGAAAGGCCATCAGTAACATTTCCACCATTGACATCCAAAACTGCAGGGTTATTAAATCGCAATCCATATTCGGTTGTGCCATCAAGTTCAGATGTTGAAAAGCTATCTAATCCGTTAATAAAATTAAAACCATTACCAACAGCAATGTTATCACTATCATATCGAGTGATATCAGTCACGTCAGGAGTATAAACATCTATACCACGTAGAGTATCACTTCAGCCCGTTGTTACATCATTGTTGCCGTTAGTATAAGTTTGCGGTGAAACTTTATTGTCTTCTTCGCATTCGGCCTCGCTATTATAGGTGTCGGAGGTGGCAAAATATAATGGTTGACCCTTAACGCATTCTTCCCCATTAAAATATCAGGTTTCGTCATCATCACTACCACCGTTAACATAGTTGTTTCAATCAAAAAATGACGCACCAGTTGTACCGCCAGTAGCAGTGCCATTAGCAGCATTATAGTTTACCGCTTTCGTAGAAAAAACTCCTAAAGTTAATAGGACTATTAATGAAAAAACAATATAGATTATCTTTTTCATATGTTTAATTTAATTTTTGTTAGGTATATTATAGATAAAAAAGAAAAAATTGTCAATAGACGTTGACAATTTTTTAATTAGCACTAATAGCTTTTAAAATACTTTAGAAAACAGCCCTTGAAAGAAAGCTCGGAAACTGGTTAGTATTCGAGAATATCAAGGAATGATTTTAACAGGGTTAATAACGTTAATAATAATTGGCGAAGCGTTACCAAAATTAGGATTGTTCTCTACTCGATTAGTAGTAGTGGTGGTGGTAGTAGTAGTAGTTTGCAAATTCGGGTCTTCACTAGTAGCGGTAGTAATTTTGATAATTGGCTTTACAATATTAGCACTATTAGAAAGTTTGGTGCTATTGATATGCCATTTAAAAAGTTGAGTGGCTTCTAAATTACTATTAGCAAACATTGGGATAATAATCACATTTTGATATTGTTGAGAATAATTGCCAATGTTAATCTGTTTAATAGTTTCATTTTGAAATTCAAAAAAATTTAAATTTTTGGTTCCATCTTTAGCCACCAAAATATAGGGAATTTTTTGAAAAATATTGTTTTTCGTATTTTCTAAAATTATTTCTAAGTTATCACTGCCACCAACAATTTTTTGGTATTTGGTTTGATAGCTGATTAATGAGTCACTAATGGATAGCACGCTGTCATTGTTAATCGGCAAGAAAAAACTAGTGCCGGGAATAGTGATTTGAATGTCAATATCTTTATAACAATAATTAGGATTGTTGCTACAATCATTTAAAATATTAGCAATAATCCAATCCTGATAAATGTCACTAAACCGATCACTAAAACCATTTTGAGATAAAAAATGATTAATAGCGTCAACCCCTGATAAATTATTAGTTAAAGTATTAAATATAATTGATGGGCCAAATCGTTGTGCCAAATAAATACTAAACAGATTTATCAACGCATAGGAATTATTGTTATTATTCCAATTTACCAAATTAATGTCCGTCAAGCTTACACCGTTTTGCAAACGAAAATTTAAATAAGAATCTTGGTTTTGGTTATAACCCAAATAGTGAGCAATATATTCACCGCGTAATTCTTCTAACCAAACCGCTTCTTCAATATTATATCGAACATTTTTTTCACGATAAGTAATTAAATGCATAAACTCGTGGGTGAAAAAGGAAAAAAGAATATTATCAGCAATATTTGGATTGATAATATTGTTACTATTTAAATAAACGATATTGCCAATATTGGAAGTTTTACTTTGAGATAAAGAATTAAAATCATCTCAACGAATATAACCCTGAACACCATTAGACATAGGTGCTAAAACCACTGTTAACTTTTCTCGAAAACTTAACCATTCAGAAATACTAGGAAAAAGTTTTATCATTTTTGGATAGATGTTGTATTCAAATTCAGAAGCCAAAAGATTAGCAAAATTATAAATTCTATTCTGATCACTACTAGACATTTTTTTTCAAGTATATTCATCAATAAAAAAGTTGATAAAATTGGTGTTTTTAACACTAACAACATTTATTTGATCACGATATTCGGTATCGCTGGTATTATAAATATTAATTTTAACGTTGGGGTCAAATGCTAAAGCATTGACACCGCTTAACAAAAAAATTAAAGCAATAGCCAATAACGTATAATTAATTTTTGTAAATAATTTAAAAACGTTCATAATTAACAAATCATTAAATTAAATATATCTTAACAAAATTTAACGTTCAAGTCAATTACATCTTAAAAACGGCTTTAGGCCGTTTTTTGGATATTCAATTGATTGATGGCAATTATTTATTGATTTGATTAGGAAAATTATTAACTACTCTTAAGCTATTGGCAATAATTGAGCCATCGGTGGTGGTTTGACCATCGACAACTATACTATCGCCGATTTTAAGCTCGCTCAAGCCAACGTTAACAGTTTTAAATACTTCGGTAGTTGGTGATGTAACCACAAATTTTGAACTACCGGTTTTGAGTTTGATGGTGATAACTTCATCGGTTTTTTCAATAACTTCACCCGATAAATTATTCATATTCATTTGTTTGCCATTTATATTATTGCTCGGCATTTTAAAGTTTCTAGCTGGTTGTGAAATTTTTTTACCAATTTGAAAGCCAATTATCAACATTACAATAGCGATTAAAATAAAAATAGTATATACTGTTTTTTGATTTTTCATAATTAAATTTTCAATTATTTTATTAATTATTGACGACGAATAGCCTCAATGGGATTTAAATTGGCAGCTCGAGAGGCTGGATAATAACCAAAGCCAATACCAATTAAAAATGAAACACTAACCGAAAGAATCACTGAAAATAATGAAACCGTGGCATTGATATTGGCAACATGGGCTATAATCAGCGCAATCAATCACCCAACAACAATACCTAAAATACCACCAATAATTGTCAGAATGGCTGATTCAGCTAAAAATTGATAGTTGATATCAATATTTTTAGCGCCAAGAGCTTTACGTAAACCAATTTCATTGGTTCGTTCGGCAACATTGGTAAGCATCATATTCATAATACCAATGCCACCTACTAATAGTGAGATGCCCGCAACGGCCGATAGGAAAATAGTAAATGTGCCAGTGATTGATGAGGCCACGTCAATAACATCATTTAGGTTAAATATAGAAAAATCGGCAAGTTTAGCATCATGAATATTGTGTCTATCTAAAAGCAATCTGTTAATTGATTCTTGAACTCCCGGCATAGCTTCTTGGGTGCTAACTTGAACATTAATAGTTGAAACATAGTCACCACCAGTTAAAAATTTCTGAGCAGTGCTAAGAGGAACAAAAATAATGTCATCTTGACTGCCAATACCACTGCTACCTTTGGTTTGAGTTTTACCAATAATTGTAAATTCGATTTTATTGATACGAATTTTTTTGCCAATGGGATCGTTCCCTTCACCAAAAAGGTCTTCGCTGGTAGTTGGACCAATAACTGCCACTTTGGACAAATTTTTTAAATGTTGGTCAGTTATAAACGAGCCATTGTCAATTTCGAAATTTTTAATCAATTGATAATCAGCCGTTACGCCCGTTACATTAACATTGGTGTTTGTTCCTTTAGCAGTAACTTGATAACGTTTTGAAATTTCCGGTGACACGTATTTTACATCTTCAATCGAATTGATAATAGCATCAGCATCGGCTTTGGTTAAAGTGTCGGATGAGCCAAAACCACCGCGAACTTGGCTAACAGCCGATCTTTGAAACCCAGGATAAATCATAATCAAATTTGATCCAATTGACTCAATGCTTTCTTCGATTGTTTTTTTAGTTCCCTCACCGATTGATATCATTGCTACCACGGAGCCAATACCAATAACGATTCCTAAAATAGTTAAAAAGGATCTAACTTTGTTGGCTAGTAAAGCGAAGTGAGTTTCTTCAAATAAATCAGATATTAACATAGATAATTTGTTTAGTTTTTATCATTAACAATTTGACCATCTTTCATAGTGATAATTCTTTGAGCCCGATTGGCAATTTCTAATTCATGAGTAATTAAAACAATGGTATGACCACGTTTATTTAGTTCCTCAAACAGGTTAATAATTATTTCCGTGTTTTTACTATCAAGGTTACCGGTTGGTTCATCAGCTAAAATTATGGCTGGGTTATTAATTAGGGCTCTGGCAATGGCTGCTCTCTGCATTTGCCCGCCTGACAATTGATTAGAAAAATGATAAAAATGACTTTCATCAAAATTAACTTCTTTCAACATTTTCCTAGCCAGGGCCTCTCTTTGATTTTTGGGAGTATGCGTGTAAATTAATGGTAACATTGTGTTTCTTAAAATACTAATCTGGGGTAAAAGATTAAATGACTGAAAAACAAAGCCAATTTGATTAGCTCGAATTTCAGCTAATTCGTCTTTAGATAACAGCGAAACGTCTTGTTTATTCAAAAAATATTTACCAGCAGTTGGCGTGTCTAAACAACCCATAATATGCATTAAGGTTGATTTGCCACAACCAGATGGGCCAACAATAGCGACAAACTCGCCTTTACTAATTTTAAAAGATACTCCATTTAAAGCCCGGGTTTCAGCTCCGCCAGTATTATAAATTTTTACTAAGTTATTAATTTCAATCATTATAAAATAAATTTTAAATCTTTAGCGCATACGCATATTGTTGCCCATTGGCATACCGAAACCGGTTGGAGTGGTTTTTGCAGTATTGCCGTTTGTTGATTTAATTACAACATTATCTTTTTCATCAATACCACTAATAATTTCGGTTTGCATATCGTCAGTCGCACCGATTATAACTGTTTTTTGGGTAATGGTTTGATCGGCGTTTAGAACCTCCACGTAATAAGTGTTATTTTGCTCTTTAATAGCGCTATTGTTGATTAAA
Organism: Patescibacteria group bacterium; assembly: GCA_022705625.1. Taxonomy (GTDB): domain Bacteria; phylum Patescibacteriota; class Minisyncoccia; order UBA6257; family JAKLIH01; genus JAKLIH01. The sequence goes on along the minus strand of JAKJEE010000024.1, from coordinate 4,124 downwards.
TAGGTGTCAGTTTTTATATCAGTAATAATATTGGCACTTAAGCTCATCCCCTGTTTGATTTGATCGTTCTGTGAATCAAATTCAATTTTTACCCCATAAGTAACGACGCCTTGATCGATGGTGCCAATTTCATCAACTTCAATTACTTTGCCGGTTAAAGTTAAGTCCGGAATAGCATCGAAAGTAATATTAGCTTTCTGACCGATTTTGACTTTTGCCACATCGACTTCGTTTAAAGTTATTTCCGCAATTTGTTGATTGGTTACAATCGTAGCTAATTCTGTGCCATTCGCTATTTCGTCACCAATTTTAATTTGATCGTTAACTGAAGTTAAAATTCCTGAAAATGGTGCATAAACAAAATGGTTGTTAAAATTGGTGTTAGCAGTTTTTAAGTCCAACTCTTTCTCGCGAATAGTTAAGTCTTGGGTCTCAGAACTAACACCAACTTTTTTATCAGAGTCGAGTGCGTCATCAAGTGAGCCCTTTAGGGTGTTTAAAGCATTGGTATTCGCGACTAAAACCGAATTCAAATTCGTTAAATAATCTACCTGAGTATTGGTGACAGCAGTTGGAATTGGCGATATGATATTGTTAGTTGTCAGTATATATTGATATTTTTTGGTTAAACTAATAGTTTGACGCGTAAAATCTAATAATTTTTTATTGTTTTCGTAAGATTCGTCTAAGGCTTTTTTGACTTCATTAATCGACGATTGGTTGTTTAAAAATCATGATTTAGTTTGAACAATTTCATATTCACCTTTTAAATCTTCGTATTGCGCTTCCGCCGTTTTAGTTCAATAGCTAAGGTCAATATCAATATTATTATTTTTTTGGATAAATTTGACTAATCGCAAATAATAATCAACATCGTTTTCATCATCAGCTGAGTTATAGCTACTCTCGGTGAACATATTATCGATGTTCGGAAAATGAGTAGCCAAATCTTTATAATTGGTATTGATAGCATTTAAAATATTATTGGCAATGGTCTTTAGTGAATCGTTTGATTCTTTGGCCAAATCTTTAGAAGATAATTTGGCGTTTTCTAAAGCAATTTTTGCATTCCAAACTTCTTTTTGAGCTTCAACATTGTCAAGCTGTAAAAGCAAATCGCCTCGATTGACTTTTTGCCCATTTTTTAAATTTAAATAGCTTACTTCGCCGGAAATTTTAGTTTTAATAGCTAATTCTTCTAACGAAACTACCTGACCACTGCCGGAAATACTACTGATTAGAGTTCCTTTAGTAATGGTCGCAGTGGTATAAACAGTTTTGTTTTGTTTGCCCGTCATAGATTTAAAAATAAAATAAGTCGACAAAACAACTATTAAAATTAAAATCACTAAAATTTTTTTATTTTTCAATATTTTTTTAATTTTTTGTAAATTCATAATATTATGGTTTAAAATTTATTGATTATGGTCGATTAAAAATTCGGATTAACTTGGCATCGATTTGTCCTTGTTCGTTAGCTTCGCCAATAATCATAATTCGATCATTGATCTTAAAATTGGCGGTATTAACTTCTCCTCGAAATGAGCTAATTTTGGTATTGGCATCAATGTTAACAATCCTTTCTATTTGATCTTGCCCATGAATAACAACTTGTTGACCATTAACTGCGACAATTTCGCCAAAAACTCCATAATTATGTATAAAAGGTCTTTCTGGCATTATACCAAAGCCATTTTTGGGTCCACCAAAATTATTTTGATAGTTTTTAGCTCAATTACAGAACGATCGGCCATGATTAGATCCAATGTTTATACCAAGTTGAAGCATGGCAAAACCAAAAAGAATAATACATAAGCCAATAAGTATTGGTTTAAGCATTTTCTCACTGATTTTTAAATATTTTTTTTCTTCATTCATTACCCTATTTTATTAATGTCTTGATTAACAAATACTTCTTATAAAAAATTAATCGGAGAGAAAAAGTTGTGAAAGCTAAACAGAAAATAAAGATTATTAAATTGATAATTGGAAAACTTTCGATAAAAGCTAAGGTAAAATATTTTCATAACGACAAAAACAAAGAAAAATCAGAGGTAATGGTTCTAAACAAATAAATAAGTCCACTGTTTTGTCATGCTTTTATAAACTGAACTATTGAAGTTATGGTTAGCGTTGCAGACAAGCAAAACAAACCAGTAAAAAAGATGACAAACTTCCTAATTTGGTTTGTTTGATTTTCTTTTTCCTTTTGAATCGCGAGAATGATGCGATCATAAAGATTACTATTGGGATTAATAATATTAAACTTGCCTTTGTTCATAATTTATAAACTAAGTACGTATAATTAATTAATTTGGGTGCATCAACTGTCTTAAAACACTTAACCCTCGTAAATGTTGACTTTTTATGGTATTTACGGAAATATGCAATATATCAGCTATTTCTTGAAAATTGAGTTCTTCGTAATAATATAAATAAAATACCAACTGTTGTTTAGCATTAAGGCTGTTGATGACTTTAGTCAATTGACTTTGATTGTCATATTTGATCATTTCACAAAGAATATCAATTCTTTCGTCCTGAATATTCTCAGTAAAATCATTTGAGCCATCAACCGCTTCAAAACTTGAAAACGGTATCGCTCTTCTTTTACGAAGAAAGTCAATGGCGGTATTTTTGGCAATAATTAACATCCAGGTTTTGAAATTTTTTCCTTCGTCATATTTATTAATATTTCTCCAAATTTTTATAAAAACTTCTTGGGTAATGTCTTCCGCCAATTCAATATCATAGCAAAACCGATAGACAAAATTTAAAACCATAGTTAAGTTGTCTTTAACTAAATTATTGAAGGCCTCGTTATCGCCTTGTTTAATTTTTGAGATTAAATCGTCCATAATTTTAGTTGATTTAGGCTGGAAGTAAATTTAACATATTTTGTCTGTAAAGTCCATCATCCAAAAAATATTGAAAAATCTTGCTTTTAAATGAAAAATCACCTATAATTGTATTCGCAAGCTATTATGTATTTTATGAAATAAAATAACCTAATTTGTGTCATAATATAGATAATAACAAAGTCGTATTTTTAATAAACAAGTTAATTTAATAAATATGAAATTCAAAACATTATTGGTCGTAGTGTTAACGATGGTTGTAGTTTTTGGCGGTGTGGCTTATGCTGTCAAAGGTCAAACTGGCGGTGGAGTTCCACAAGCCAATCAGGTTGCTCAACAGCAACAAACTCAAAACCAAGGTGAAGATACCCAAATTCAAACCCAAACTCAACAACAAGAACAAACTGGCACAACCACCCAAACTGGTCAACAACAACAAGAACAAGTTCAATTACAATCTGGTGAACCAGGCGAAAATAAACCAAAACTAGAAAAAAATAGGAAAGAATTGCGTCGTAGCGAAGTAGCTAACGCTGTGCATGAATTGTTAGCTGTGGCTGATCGAGTTGGCGGTATTGGCGAGCAAGTAAGAGTGATCGCTCAAGCTCAACAACAAAATCAAAACCAGATAGAAGAAAGCGTTGAGAAAATTGAAAAACAGAACAAATTAACTACTTTCTTTATTGGACCAAATCATGGTGAGATAAATAAAGTGGCAAAATTGACTGTTCAAAATGAAGAGAAAATTGCTGAATTAAAAGCGTTACAAACCTCAATGGCTGATCAAGCTGAAATTCAAAAAACCACTGAACAAATTCAAACTTTGGAAAAAGCTAATCTCGAAGTAAAAACAACTTTAGAAGAAGCCCAAAAAACTTTTAGTTTGTTCGGTTGATTGAGAAAACTATTCAGCAAATAAACAATTCATCAACAAATCAAAAAAAGACCGGTTTTGGTCTTTTTTTGACTCGTTGACGAAAAATACTTTTATCTATTAATGGAACGCCGCCGGGCGGCGTTCCATTAATGTATTGATATTTACTAGCTATTTTCTCAATGGAACGCCGCCCGGCGGCGTTCCATTGATAAAATTTAAGAAAAGACCCGTTAGGGTCTTTCCTTGGTTTGTTAGTCAATTCTATAGGCCTTTTTGGGCTTTTAGCATATTTAGCAACTGGGTTAAAAGTTCTATTAAAAATACCTGTAGCTCTTTGATATATTCAGTTTTCTCAGCTTGGGTCATTTGATCAATTGGTTTTTTCGGCA
>JAKJEE010000023.1 GCA_022705625.1 Patescibacteria group bacterium | reverse complement strand
TTAAAACATCCTCGATGAGAGGAATATTGGAAACAATACTAGGTTCTTTAGACAATAAAGTGGCAGCTAAGATGGGAGTGGTGGCATTTTTACTGCCATAAACATCAATACTTCCCTTTAATGATTTACCACCATTAATAATAAATGATTGAGACATGGTATAAATTTAATTAGATTTTAAGGGCTTTGACTATATAGAAATGATATCATAGAATAAAATAAAAATCAAAATTTAAAAAGTTAAAAGTGGATAATTAGAATTAAGAAGTGGCCAGTTTTTTGTGGAAGATATTATTATTTTTCAACTTAGTAGCAATAATGATAATGATTAATATATATAATAATATTTGGGGTATTACTTTTAGGCCAATTAGCCAAAATCTAGTAGTAGCGGTTTTTTGATTTGATCAAAGAAAGAAAATAGTGGGGGTGGACAATAGCAAACCATTAATAATAATAAATATTTTTTCTCAAAGTTTTTTTGATAGTAATAGAAGAGTGACAACTATCACTGAATAGATTGTCAATCAACTTTCTCACAATTCAGCGTGACCCAATGTTAAGGTTATAAGTCCCAAGAGTAAGTAATAAATTTTGATTTTGGGAGTATCGAATTGTAAAAAAATAGTAACGAGGAAATAGAGTGCAAATATGATATAAGTAAAAATATTATAACTTAAGTTTCAGAGCGCTGGTGAGTGGTCATAAAATAATTCACCTAAGAAGGCCTTAACACTGAAATTATCGATATAATGGATTTGTCAACCGGAACGATCGCCACTGATGGTCAAAGTATCAAAAAATAATTTGAAAGCGGTAATGCCGTGATTTAATTGAAAATATTGTAAATAAAAGAATGAGAATAAGACAAATAATAATATAAATAAAACGATGGCATATTTATTGCGATCTTTAATAAAAAAAGGGATGCATAGGATAGAGATTGGTTTAGTAATTAACGATAAAATTCAAAAAATAGAGGATTTTAATTTATCGGAATATAATATAAATACAATAGTTCAAAGCATAAAATTAGCGGCGAGATTATTATATTGCCCCATACGTCATTCACTTAGCAAATGAAAATTTGATAATCATAGAAAAATGCTGATACCGAGAAAGATAATATTTTGTTGAGTTTTTTTGTAAATTAAAAAAATTCCATAAATACTAAATATATGGAATAGTATGCAAAGGAAAGTATAGAAATAATAGGCAGCCGTAGCTGAGTGTATAAACATAAAAAAAGGCGAAAAAACTGCAGGGGTAATTGGAAAATATTTGAAAGTCATAAAAAAAGGAGCAAATAAATTAACCTCAGCTACTGGGCCATATATAAAATTGCCATTAATGAAATTAAATATGGCTTGATAAAGAGCAAAAAAATCTTCGCCAATGACAGCGCATAAAGAATATCCCAGTTTTAAACAAGGTTGAGTAATAATGATTTTGATAAAAAAAGAAAAAATTGACAAGCTAGCAACGAGCAGGAGATAAAAAATTCGATTTCTTTTTAGTCGTTGGCATCAATGCATAAGCTGAAGGTTTAAATATTCTAATTTTCTACGGAAAAATTAAGGTTCTATTTCCTTATCAAGAAGAGCGGTTTTTTCATTATCATCGCTGTAATCAACTAATTTATCAACTTTTTTAGACATTAATTCTAATCGTTTTTGCGAACTTTCAAAAGCAGAATTGGTATCAGACAAATGTTTACCAAGTTTTTTGAAACTCTCGTCTAAATTGTTAGCGTCTTTGATAATTAAGTTTAAACGTTTAATAATATTATGAGTTTCTTGAGAAAGTTTGGTGTCTTGATATCAATGTTCGATAATGCGTAAGGTTAGAAATAAAGTATTGGGTGAAGTAATAATGATTTTGTGGCTTCAAGCATAAGCCATAATATTATAATCTCGGTCTAGATGGTTAATAATTTCGTAGTAGATGGCTTCGGCGGGTATATACATTAAGGCGTAGTCAACGGTATTTTCGGATGGCAAAATATATTTGCTGGCAATTTGATCAATTAAAGTTTTAACATCGCTAATAAATAATTTTTGGTAATTGTTTCGGTCTTGTTCGTTTTGGGTTTCCATGTATTTTTTGAAATTGTCCAATGGAAATTTTGAATCGATTGATAAAATTTTATTATCGGGTAATTTAAAAACGGCATCAGCTCGTTCGCCGTTTTCAAATAAATATTGTTCTTTATACAATTCTTTAGGATAATATTCAGACAGTAAATGATAGAGTTGGCCTTCGCCTCATTCGCCACGAAGTTTTGGGGTTTTAAATAAATCTTGAAAACTAGAAATATCTTCCATTTTGGTGTTAGTTTGTTTTAAAAATTCTTGGACTTTGACAGTTTCGCGAGTAAAATTTTGAATTTGATCGTTTATGTTTTTGGTGGTGGTGGAAACTGAGGTGTTAACATTATTGAGTTGATTAATCATTAAATCGGTTAGGCGTCTTTCTAAATTTAATAATTTTTCATCTTGTTTATCATCGGTAGTGCTTTTGCTAAAATATTTTTTTAAATAAAAAATGATGCCACCAATGGTGGTTAAATTTATTAATAAAAATAAACTTAGAATTAACCAATTAATCATATTACTCGTTTTCGGTTTTTAATGCCGGTTTATTGTTTTCAATATTAATTGGTTCATAGATAATTAAGTAAATTAAAGTTGTGGTGGCAAATCAATCAATTAATGTAATTAAACCATTAATTTTGATTAATGAAGCGACAATTAATCCTAACAACACAATTAGCTTTAATAATAAAATTAAACCGATGTTTTTTCAAAGATTTTGGTTTAAAATACGCTGAGCTTTTTTGATCGAACTGACAATAGATAAATTTTCATTAGCCATGATTGGCAAAGCGAAACTAAAAATAAATAAACAATAAATACCAGGAACAATAAAGAATATAATTCCAAAAGTGATTATTAATACTTCTATCAAACTAAACAATGCAACTTTTCAAAAACTTTTAAAATTTTGTTTTAAAACGTTTAAAATATTAAAATTATTAATGCTGAACGATTTTGATAATACAAATATAAAAAAATTATGGATACTAGTAACAATAACGCTAGTTACAAATATACCAATAATGCCGATCATTAATCAACGAATAAGGTTCATGCTAATTTTAGTGTTGTCTAGCAATTCTAATTGATGAGTTAGCTGATTATCAAAATTAACTGATAGAGGTGAAAAGGCGGCAAAAATTAATAAATAAATCGCACCCATAATTAAAAAGTTTTTTCAATTGGCTTTGAAAATATCAAAAATTTTTTGAGTGTAAAGTTTTAAAAGTTTCATAATTATAATTTAGGCCAATTTTTTAACTTCTTGGCTCACTTTATTTACCAATTCATCAATTGAAAGTTTGTTTTTGATGATGTATTCAATCACACCAAAAGTTTTGCCACGTTCGATATCAGAGTCCTGACCTAAATTAGACGTGATAATAACAGGTATTTTACTAAAACGCGGATCATTACGCATCATTTCTAAAAATTCAAAACCATTGCGCTTTGGTAAAATTAAATCGAGCAAAATTAAATCAGGCATGAAGTTTTCTAACATACCAAAAGCTTCTTCCCCATCCATGGCTTTTTCAACCTGAAAACCCTCTTGACTTAATTTAAGTTCAAGCAAACTGCTTAAAAACGCTTCGTCTTCGACTAAAAGAATTTTCTTTTTAGGACTATTGGTGCCAAGATTAGTATTATTGGCATCAGTCAAATTAATTGGATCAGTCATATTTTTTGTTTAATATAGTTGAGTATAATATAGGAAATTTTCGACAAAAAGTCAACCTTTACGCTCAATAAGGTCAAGATTAAAACTTTTATTTTTAAGCAGTGAATTGTTTTAATCAACTGAGGAATAAAATAGCAATAATCACTAACATAATGGCAAATGAATGGGTCTTGGGTTTTTGAGATTTGATTTAGGTTTTACTAATGCCTAACACTTTTCTAACTTGTTTAATTTTTGGATTGGTAATAGCTTGACTGAATGCCAAACCCTCGTCTAATATTTTGTTTAAATAAGATTTATCGCTAATATATTTATGATATTGTGATTGAATATTCTCTAAGAATTTTCAAACAATATCAGCTAAATCTTCTTTAAATTGCTTGTAATCGGAATTTTTATATTTGGCTTCGATGTCTTTAATACTTAAATCGGTAATACCAGCATAAATATTTAATAGATTGGCAATCTCGGGTTGCTGATTGTTAAATTGTATAGAATTTTTTGAATCGGTGGGTGCTTTTAGTATCTTTTTGTATATATTTTCTTTAGAATCCAAAATAAATATAATTCCCTTTTCATCTTTACTGCTTTTGCTCATTTTCTTTTCAATGTGATATAAATCTTTAATTCGAGCACCATTTTTTTGAATTAATGGCTCAGGCAGTTTGAAAATCGGTTCATACATTGAATTAAATCTTTGAGCAACGTCCCTAGCTAATTCTAAATGTTGTTTTTGGTCTTCACCAACTGGTACAATATCACAATCATATAATAACACATCGGCGGCCATTAAAATTGGATAATTGAAAAGTCCGCAAGAAATAGTTTCTTTAAGCTCTGAGGTTTTTTCTTTAAATTGAGTCATACGATTAGCTAAACCAAAAGGAGTAAAACAATTTAAAATTCAACCAAGATAAGGATGATCGGGATTATCGGATTGAAGCATAATTTTAGATTTGTTAATATCTAAACCAAAAGCTAAAAACCAAGCTAATAAATCGTAAATATTGTTATTAATTTTTCCTTTTACTTTCTCGGGAATAGTAATAGCATGTAAATCGACAATTGAATATAAACAATCATATTCTTCTTGAAGTTTTAATCAATTTTTGATAGCACCAATATAGTGGCCGATATTTAAATCGCCGTTGGGCTGAATGCCTGAGAAAACAAATGGTTTGGACATAGTTAAATTTTAATTCTTAAAATTTTAAAGTCAAAAGTTAAATGTCAAAGATAAAAATCAGTTGGTTAATTAGTATGTCTTTATCAACGATATTAGTAATAGTGATGGTTGTGTTAGTTAGTGGATCTAAAATTGAATTTTAATATTTTTAAATTTTAATTTATTTTTGATTTTTGACTGATAGGTTATTTAATTTTTAAAAATTTCAATAGCATAATTGACGGGTTGCTTAGGGGTAATAATTTTTAATCCAGCTTTAGAAAAAGCGGGCAAAGTATCATTACCAACAATTTTGAAATCATCTAATCATAAAATATCTAAATCGAGTGATAATCCTTGGTTTCAAAATGACATAATTCTTTTTTCTTTAAAAATAAATATCATGCCATCAAAATTATCAGGTCGTTTGGTGATGCCGGATAGTCCTTTGGCATACGCGGTCTCGTTGTTAGCAACTTTTAGTTTATATAATTTGTCGTTCATAGTGTAGTAAAATCATTCGTTGTTTTTACCACGTAAATTGATTTGAAACAAACCTCAAGTGGTATAGATGGCAACTCCACAAACATAAGTAAAGAGTATAACAATTAAGATTTGATAAAATTTTGAATTCATATTGTTGTTTTGTTTTGGTTTTTTTGTTATAATAATTGTATATTAAAAATTAATAAAAATCAAGCAATGAACAATGAACAAAATGCCTTTCCAATATTTGGATTAATTAAAGAAAATAATATTATTAGCACTTGGCTTAGAAATTCATATTTTATAACTAAAGAAATGTCGTTGACAGAGCATGGGTTAAAACATGCTGAATTTGTGTCAAATCGAGCATTAGAAATTGCCAAAGCGATTGGTTCAGACAAAAGAAATCAAGATTTAGTTTTATCGGCTGCTTATATGCATGATATCGGTAACTTTTTATCGAGAACTTATCATCATTATTTGGGTAGTATGTTTTTGTTTGAAATCTTTAAAGACAAAATTGACATTAAGGATTTAACGATTATTATGCAGGCGGTGGCTAATCATGATAAAGAAGAGATGAAATTAGTGCATCCAGTTTCGGCAATGGTGGTGATTGCTGATAAATCAGATGTGAGGCGGGAGAGAGTGTTAGAAAATAATATTGAAAAAATTAAAACCGATATTCACGATCGAGTAAATTATTCTACTATTGAAAATAAAATGGTGATTAGCTCTGATAAAAAAATAATTACATTAAAATTAAAAATAGATACTCAAGTGTGTCCCGTGATGGAATATTTCGAAATATTTACATCGCGTATGAATTATTGTCGATTATCAGCTGAATACTTAGGATATCATTTTAGTTTGATTATCAATGATTTCAAGCTATTGTAACGTAATCAAATAAGTTGAACAATTATTGGCGTTCTGTTTTTAAATTTCTTTGATTTTCATTTTTGACTTAGTTTTTTATTTTGTATTATTTTGGATATTGAATATTGGATATTGAATATTGTAATTTCTCTTTGAATATTGGCATTTTCTTTTTTTTGACTTTTGACTTTTGACTTTTGACATTATTTTGAATATTGGATATTGGCATTTTCTTTTTTTTGACTTTTGACTTTTGACATTATTTTGGATATTGGATATTGAAACTTTTCTTTGAATATTGCTCGCCCCCACATTAACTTTACTATAGATATGATAAGAATTATTTATTACGATTACGTCCATTAGTAAGTATTATAGTTCTAATGTAAAGTTAGTGTGGGGGACTTTTCTTTGGTTTATGCCTATCACATATCGATATCTTCCGTATTGATCGCGATAAAATTGAAAGTTTTCAAAACCATGTTCAATCAATATGGTTTTTATGGCCTTGACTTGATCGGGATGAAATTCCATTACAAAAAGACCATTTTTTGATAAAAATGAGCTAACTTGGCTTAAAAATGGCTTGATTATATCCAACCCATATTTCCCTGCTTTTATGGCTTTTAGCGGCTCAAATGGGGCTTTTATTGCGTCTGAATGGGGCACATAAGGTGGATTAGCAATGATTAAGTCATATTTTGATGAAATTTTGCTAAAAATGTCGGATTTTATTATTTTTTTATAGTTTTTAACTTGGTTGATTTTTAAATTAATTTTTATTTGTTTTATGTTCGAATTTTCAATATCGCTAAAAGTCACTAATGAATTTTTTATATTCTTGGCAATAGCTAAACCAATACAGCCCGAGCCGGAAAATATATCGAGAACTTTTATGGTTTCATAACCTTTAAAATTTTCTTTAATAATGGGTATAGTTTTTTCTAATCAATATTCAGTTTCAACTCGAGGAATTAATGGTTTTTGAGATAAATCAATTTTACAATTTAAAAAATTAACATAGCCAATAATATAATCACGCGGATAGCCACGACTTAATAAATTCAGATCATTAATTAATGATTTTAAATTGGAATTGTTGAGGTGGTGGTTATATTTATCTTTGATAATAAATTGAATATCGTTCATTTTATAAATTTATAGAAATACCGATTGGACAATGGTCAGAGCCCAATTGATTAGGGATAATAAAAACAGTTTGTAATTTGGGTAGTAATGGTTTGGAGATAAAGCAATAATCAATCCGTCAGCCAAGATTTCTAATGCGAGCGTTGGCAAAATATGGCCATCAAGTATAGTTGTGCCCTTCTTTATTCAAATGGCGAAACGTATCAATAAAATCTAATGTTAATAATTTATCGATTTGCTTTCTTTCTTCGGGAGTAAACATAATACTATGTTTGTTTTCCTTGGGACGAGCTAAATCAATTTCTTGATGAGCAATATTAAAATCACCAATTAAAATAATATTTTTGTGTTTTAATTTTGGCAAGTATTTTTTTAATAAATGGTTATAAAAATTTAATTTGTATTCAAGTTTTTCTTTTTTTTGACCACCATTGATAACATATAAATTAATGAGAATATAGTTTTTAAATTCTAATAATAAAAATCTGCCTTCTTTGTCAAAAGGGTTAAAACCAATTTTAGTTTCAATAGTTATGGGCTGTTGATTAGTCAAAATACCCACACCGCTATACCCTTTACGCTCACCACAATTTAAATACAATTGATAACCTTTGAGATTTGATAATTCGCTGGGAATATCTTTTTCTTGAGATTTTAATTCTTGAAAACAATAAAAATCGGCTTTTGATTTTAAAAGCTTGGGGAGTTCATTTTTGCTAATAACTGAGCGAATACCATTTACATTTCAAGAAATTATTTTCATTATATTAATATTTGTATTTTGCTTTTGCTAAAGGTTAAGGTTTATGTTCCAAGAACTATTATTAATTTTTGGGATGTTGATTGTTGAATATTGAATATTTATTTTAGCATATTCTCGAATAATTTAGCAACCACGATTGGTCCAAGCCCATTAGGCACAGGGGTGAAAAAAGAACATTTAGTTTCAAAAGGTTGATCGGTTTCACAATCACCACAAATCTTTTCTATTTTATTACAACCATAATCAAAGATAATGGAATCTTTTTTTATGGAATCAAATTTAATCAGATTGGGCAGACCAACGCCGGTGATAATTGTGTCGGCCGTTGAGCACAAAACATCAATATCATTATCAGCAGGGTGATCAATGTTAGTAAATTTAATATGATGAGTTATTAGATATTGGGCGATGGGTTTGCCAACTAAATCACCTTGACCAACTAATAAAACATTAGCTAATTTTAAATTATATTTTTTAATTAAATAATCCAAAGCTGATACCGTGGGAGGCATAATATTTTCTTTACCTTGGTAAAATCTACCTAAATTTTTGTAAGTTAAACAATCGATATCTAATGTATCCGGAATGGCATTAATTAACATGTTTTTATTTAAGTGTTCCGGTATGGGTAGTTGGATGATAACTCCTTTTACAAATTTTTCTTTGCAAATTTTGCTGATTTCATTTCGAAGTTCTTTACTTTTTTTAGAACTATCTAAATAATGAATGTCACAATCAATATTTAATTTTTCGGCAAAATTCTTTTTTATTTTAATATAGGATGTGTTAGCGACATCAGCTTTAAAGGTAATAATTGTTAATTTAATTTTATTTTTATACTCTTGCCTTGCTAATTTTAATTCTTCTAAAATGCCATTGGCAATGTCTTTTCCATTTATGATCATTTTGTTGATATTTATTATTGCAAATCGTTAATAATTTCCTTTGGTTTGATTGTAGATAGTTGCAACTTCTTCGTCACTCAACCCTCTGTTATA
>JAKJEE010000036.1 GCA_022705625.1 Patescibacteria group bacterium | reverse complement strand
TAATTCCAGAGTTAATTAATTCAATTGGTGTTGGTCAAAACTTGCACCACATTTATACCGTATATGAGCATTTGATTAATTCATTTGATTATGCCGTTAAACAAAATTTTAGTTTAGAAGTAAGATTGGCGGCATTATTGCATGATATTGGCAAGCCAATAGCTAAACAAGGTGAAGGTAAAAACTCGACTTTTTATAATCACGAAATAATTGGTGCGAAAATGACCAAAAAAATTTTAGAAAGATTAAAATTTCCGAATTATATATTGGACAAAGTAGTTTTGCTGGTGAGAAATCATCAATTTTATTATGATCCAGAAATTAATACTGATTCATCGATCAGATATCTACTTTCAAATGTTAAAAAGGAAAATATACTTGAGCTGTCGCAAGTAAGAGAAGCTGATCGAATTGGTTCAGGTTGTCCAAAGGCCTTGCCATTTAGATTACGTCACTTTTTGTTTAGAGTTGAAAAAGTCCTAAATGAATTGGAAAATAAAAATTTAAGTTTGAAAACCTTAAAAGTTGATGGCGATAAATTAATGAAATTGCTTGACATCAATCCTGGTCCGAGATTAGGATTTATATTAAATATTTTGTTATCAGAAATTATTGGCGATATGAAGAAAAATACTGTTAAATATTTAAATCAACGAGCTAAAGAATTAAACGAGTTAGATGATCTTAAATTAAAAGCATTGAGTGATAATTCTAAAGAAATATATCAAAAGTTAGTAGCTAGCGAAGAAGAAAAAATTAAACAAAAGTATCAGGTAAAGTAATATTGATCAAAACCAGGGTGTGGTATAGTGGTATTATATGCGTTTCGGGTGCGCATGATCTGGGTTCGATTCCCAGCACCCTGACCCCAACTTTAAGAAAGGTTAAGGTCAAAACAAGTAATTGGCAATAAGTAAAACGATAGTAATATAATGGTAAGTCGACGGCAAGACAATTGTTTTTGTATTGCTCATTTAATATTTTTGACCTTTGATTTTCAGATTTGACATTTGACTTTTGACATTTGACTAAATTTTTATTTCATGGATAATATTAAAAAGTTTAAAATAATTAACAAAGAATTGAAACGTCTTTATCCAACGATAAAGATAGCTTTAAATTTTTCCAATGTTTGGGAATTGTTGGTGGCGACAATTTTATCAGCCCAAACAACTGATAAAAAAGTCAATGAAATAACATTTAAATTGTTTAGAAAATATCGAAATATAACTGATTATGCCCAAGCTAATATTGAAGAATTTGAAAAAGATATTTATGGTGTGAACTATCATAAAACCAAAGCCAAAGCGATAGTGGCTAATGCTCAAATTTTGATAGATAAATTTAATTCCAAAGTGCCGAAAACTATGGCTGAACTTTTAACTTTGAAAAATGTAGCTAGAAAAAGCGCCAATATTGTTTTGTCTATTGGCTATAATATCAATGAAGGGTTGGCAGTGGATACCCATGTGATTCGGCTATCAAATTTATATGGTTTAACAACAAACCAAGATCCTAAAAAAATTGAACAAGATTTACTGAAGATTATTCCTGAAGGCGAACGAAAAGAATTCCAATTAAGAATTGTTCAATATGGTCGTGATTATTGCCCAGCCAAAAAACATGATCATAAGCATTGTCCGCTTAAATTAGTGTTAGCTAAAAAAATTGATTAAACATTATATGGAAAGATTAGATAAGTTGTTATTATTAAAACAATTAGTAACCAGTCGCAATGATGCTCAAAAATTAATTGAAGCCGGCAAAGTTAAAATAAACGGTCAAGTAATAATCAAAAATCATACTAAATTTGATGACAAGGTTAAAATAGAAATTGATAATGAAAACAATTTTGTATCGAGAGCTGGAACTAAATTACAGCAAGCCATTGATGAATTTAAAATAAATGTTCAAGATGGGGTGTGTTTAGATGTTGGTGCGTCAACGGGTGGTTTTACCGAATGCCTATTAAACAA
>JAKJEE010000022.1 GCA_022705625.1 Patescibacteria group bacterium | reverse complement strand
GCCCCCACATTAACTTTACTATGGATGTGATAAGAATTATTTATTACGATTACGTCCATTAGTAAGTATTGTAATTCTAACGTAAAGTTAGTGTGGGGGACATTTGACTTTTTTATTGGTTAGTGTGGGGAATTGAAGGAGACCCTGAAACAAATTCAAAATAAACAAGCAAAGCAAATTTACTTATCTATTGTTTTTTAAGCGGAGAGGTGTCTGAATGCGATAGTCCCCACATTTACTTTACTATCAACTTGGCACACCATAAATAATAAAATAATTAAAATTTTACTACCATATCTAAATATAGAAACGAGTGTAAAGTTAGTGTGGGGAGTTGAAGGAGACAGTCTTGAAAACTGTTATATCCGAAAGGGTATCGCGAGTTCGAATCCATGCCATGGGTTTATCCCATGGTCGCCCGATATATCTAAAATAAATTATTCTTTAAAGCGGAGAGGTGTCTGAGTGGTTGAAGGAGACAGTCTTGAAAACTGTTATATCCGAAAGGGTATCGCGAGTTCGAATCTCGCCCTCTCCGCTTTAAAGAATATAAAGTATATATAAATTTTATCATGTTTTACATATACATTTTGAAACTTAATAATAATAAATTATATACTGGTTATAGCGATAATATTAAAAGACGAATCAAAGAGCATCAATCGGGAAAAGTTTTAACTACATCAAAATATTTACCAATTAAATTAATACATTACGAAGCTTATACATTAAAATCCGACGCGTTAAAAAGAGAAAAATTCCTTAAAACATCAGAGGGAAAAAGACTACTTAAACAACAATTATCCGATATTCTAAAATTAATAAAATAAACTCTTCTACTATGCTATCTTTTATCAAATCTCTTTTAAAAAGCTTTCAATATGCCTGAGATGGTATTAGATTTTGTTTTGGCGTCGAAAAAAATCTAACCATCATGCTAATAATTTCCATCATATCAATTATTGGTGGTTTTTATTTTAAAATATCTAACACCGAGTGATTGTTTGTAATAATATTAGTTATTGGCGTTTTTGCATTAGAACTTTTCAATACTGCCATTGAGAGATTTTTGGATTTATTTTATCCCGACAAAAATGAAATGGTTAAAAATATAAAAGATCTTATGGCTGGTGGCGTCGCTATTATTTCCATTGGCGCTGGGATTATTGGTTGTATTGTATTTTTGCCAAGAATTATAACTCTAATTAACCATTATATTTAATTACTTATGGAATTTGACGCCAAGGAAGAAACGAATAATTATTGTAAATAATTATGATGCCCCCACATTAAGTTTGCTATAAAATTTTTAACGTATATAAAGAACAAAAACTTTCTAATTCGTTTGATTAAATCTATCGCAAACTTAGTGTGGAGCGAAGCGGGATAAAAAACAAAATAATTAAAAAAATATGGAATTTGACGCCAAGGAAGAAATAAAAAGTAAACTCAATATCGTCGATGTTTTGTCAAGCTATATTCAGCTTCACAAAGCTGGCACCAATTACAAAGCTTGCTGTCCTTTTCATAATGAAAAAACTCCATCTTTTTTTGTATCACCTCAACGACAAATTTGGCATTGTTTTGGTTGCGGTAAAACTGGTGATATATTTACCTTTGTTATGAACATTGAAAATGTCGATTTTATCACCGCTTTAAAAATATTAGCTGACAAAGCTGGTGTTAAACTGCCACGGTTTGATAGCAAAATTAACTCTCAAAATAAAACTATATATAATATTTTTACCGATGTCATCAATTTGTATCAATCTAATTTAAATAAAAATTCGGAAGTCAAAGATTATTTGCTTAAACGAGGTTTAACGGAAAATATTATTCAAGAATTTAAATTAGGATTTAGCAACGATAATTGGAACGAAGCTCTAAATTATTTAATTGACAAGGGTTATACACCCAAAGATTTGTTAGAAACTGGCTTGTTTATACAAAATACCAATAAGCCATCATCTAACAATTTGTATGATCGATTTCGAGCTCGTATTATGTTTCCAATTTTTAATAATTCCAATGAGCCAGTAGCATTTACGGGGCGAATTTTTGAAGGTTCATCTCCACTTAAAACTATAAAAAATATTGATGAAACTGGTAAATATGTAAACTCACCTCAAACCAAAGTTTACGAAAAGGGAAAAATTTTATATGGTTTAAACATTACTAAACGTTATATTTCTCAACAAAATGAAGCAATCGTAGTTGAGGGGACTATGGATTTTCTATCAGCTTATTTAAAAGGTGTCCAAAATATTGTGGCTAGCTTAGGCACCGCTTTAACTATCGATCAGCTAACACTACTCAAACGTCTTAGCGACAAATTAATTCTTGCTTATGATAATGACGAAGCCGGAAAAATGGCCACGGAACGAAATATTAAATTAGCTTTATCACTTGGTTTCCAAATAAAAATTTTAAATATAACTGAAGCCAAAGATATTTCTGATTTCATTAATATTTTGCCTGATAAATTATCGGAAAAAATTACTCAAAGCTTGCCAGCAATGGATTTTTACATTAACCATGGTCTATCGATGTATAATACCAATAACGTGAGCGGTAAAAACGAATTTTTAAATTATTTTTTACCAAAACTAAAATGAGAAAAAGATTTAATTCAAATCTCTCACTACCTTAATAAATTATCAGCCGTTTTAGATGTGGATATCCATGCTATTGAAGAAACATTCAAAACCATTAGCCCCGAAGAAACCGAGGATGTTTATTCAAAACCTTCAAAAAACAAATTTGAACTCGACAATTCTAAACTACTTAGGTCAAAATCAGAATCATTGTCCGAAATAATTTTATCTATTTTTGTTCAAAATCCGCTAATGCTTAAAAAACTGGTATTAGAGAATATCGAATTTTTCAATTTCAAATATCAAGATCTGTTGGCGTTAATCAAGACCAAGGGTATTGAAATTATTAATGATCAAACTATTGACCCACTTATCAAAGAAATTATTGATGATTTATATATTAACAATGTAAAATACGAAGATTTACTTAAACAAAATGAAGAAATTATTTTGGCAGAAATTAATAATTTTATTAAACTGCTAAAACAAGAGCATTATAAAAATAAAATCAATGACATTCAAGTCGAAATCAAAAATGCCGAAAATCGAAACGACAGTGTCCGTATTAATGAATTAATTAATGAATTAAATACCGTTTGCAAAATTATTAATAAATTAAACATCTAATTATGGCTAAATCTTCAAAGAAAAAAAATATAAAAATTGTAAAAAAATCTAAAACTAAAAAAACCATTAGAAAAATTGCAAAAAAGGTTTTACCTCACAAAAAGAAAAAAACTCACAGTCAAAAACCAATCATTTTAAATCAAAAACCTCACAAATACAGTGACGAAGAAATCAAAGAGGTTCTAAATATTTTGCGAGCCAAAAATGATGTTCGTGGGTTTGTAACTTTCGGCGAAATTTTAAATTTAATTCCTTATCCAGAATTAAATGTAAAAGGCCTAGATTACATTTTTAATACTTTGATGGCTGACAACGTTACCATCACCAAAAATTTGGATGTTTTGGAAGTTGATAAAGATTTAAGTGTTGAGGAATTGGTTAGATCTACTTCACTGGAAGAATGACACAGTGCTCCCAACAATATCAAAACTTATTTAAAAGAGATCGGTAAAATTTCATTAATCATCACTGACGAAGAAAAAGAATTGTATCAAAAATTAATTAAAAAGGATCCGGTTGCTCAAAAACGAATGCTCGAAGCCAACTTAAGATTAGTAGTTAATATTGCGAAAAAATTTGCCGCTCAAACTCGAGGTCTTGATTTATTGGACTTAATTCAAGAGGGAAACATTGGTTTACGTCGAGCGGTAGAAAAATTTGACCCTCAAAAAGGTTATCGCTTTTCTACTTATGCCACTTGCTGAATTCGTCAAGGTATTTCTCGTGCCATTGCCGATCATTCACGAACTATTCGCATTCCTGTGCATATTGTTGAAGTTCTAACTCGTTACCGAAAAGCCAATCGTAATTTAATTCAAATTTTGGATCGCGAACCGTCCGCCGAAGAATTGGCCGCCGAATTAGGTTTAGCGGTTGAAGAAGTAAGATATTTAAAAAAGATTAATCAGGATACATTTTCACTTGATCAGCCATTTTCGGATGACGAAGATAACAATAGTTCATACAAAGATATCATTAAAGACGAAAGCACCATTTCGCCTGAGGATTCAGCTTCTCAGGATTTAATGATGCAACAATTAAACGAAATTTTAAAAGATATATTGCCTCGTGAACAAAAAGTTCTGCGTATGCGCTTTGGTTTAGAAGATGGCATACCTCACACCCTGGAAGAAGTCGGTGAAGTTTTCGGTGTTACGCGTGAACGTATCAGACAAATTGAAATGAAAGCTCTAAAAAAGCTCAAAAATCATCCACTGATTAATCGTCTTAAAGAGTTTTACGAACATAACAATCTATAATTAATCTATTATGTTAAAACATTTTTCTGAAAAATTACTTACCAATATTATTTATTGATTAACCGTTTTAACTGCTTTTACTCCCGCGATCTACAGTCAGACCGTCATTTTTCCATACATTACTGCTAAAATTATTATTTTCCGTGTCATTGTGGCGATTATGCTTTTTTGTTATGTAATTTTGATATTAAAAGATAAAAAATATTTGCCATCCAAAAACGGTATTCTCTTATCTTTTCTATTTTTTGTTATTGCTTGTTTTGTTTCTGGCCAGCTTAGTTATGATCCTTCTCAAAGTTTTTGATCAACTGCCGAAAGAATGATGGGCACGTTTAATATGCTCCATTTCCTTGTTTTCTTTTTAATTATTTCTAATGTTATCGCCACCAAAGAATTATGACATAAACTATTAAATAAATGAAATACCATTATCTTTTTGACGAGTAGCTTATCGTTTGCTGTCTATATATTCAATCATCTAATCAATCATCAGGCTATTTTCAACGATCGTTGGTTTGGTTTCGCCGGCAACCCATTATTTTTTGCGGCTATTATTTTAGTGTTTTTCTATATTAATCTCTATTTGTTTTTTAACAAGCTCCAAACTACTTACAAAAATAAAGAACTATGATGACATTTATTGATAGGGGTAATGTATATTGTTTTCTTGATTTTTACTGTTTCGCGAGGCGCTTTTTTGTCTTTGGGTATAACCGGTCTAATCTTATTAATTAGTTTAATTTTTAATCCCAATCGCAACTTACAAAATTGATTGAAAATTGATATTCAAAAAGTCAGTTTAATTATATTGTTAGTATCTATCTCAATAATTTTTTGTTTATTTGCCTTTAAAAATACGCCACCACTCAAAAATAATCCATTGGTTAATCGTTTAACAACTTTTAATCTCAGCGATGCCTCTTCATTAAGTCGAGTATTTGTTACAAAAGTAGGATTAAACTGTTTCCTTCAAAAACCACTGTTAGGTTATGGTTTTGATAATTTTGAAATTTGTTTCCAGAAAAATTTCGATCCAATGATCACTAATGTTTTACCCAAAGAAACTCGTTTTGACAAAACTCATAATATGCCCGTTGAGATTTTAGCCACCACTGGCATTATTGGCTTTATATTTTTTATTGGTATTTATTTTTATGGTTTCAAAAACGTTCGTGATTTAATATTGACCGATAATATTGATTTTTATGCTGGATTATCGTTAATCTTAGGTATAACTGCTTATTTTATTCAAAATTTGTTTGTATTTGATGTATACGAGGGCTTTTTAGCATTAACTTTATTGTTAAGCTTCATTGTATTTTTAAAAAATGACCATAAAATTAATATCAATATTCCCAAAACTTGGTCTAATCCTATTATTGTTGGCTTAACTATAATTATTTTGTTTACAATTTATCAATTTAACGTCTTGGTGTGATATTATGATGGTTTTGTTAAAAAAATTAATCATTTAACAAGTAATGGTCAAGCCGATATCGCTCTTAATATTCTTAAAAATACTAAAATTAAAACTCCTTACAGTGACACACTTTATTACGGTTTTTTTGATATTTTCATTAAAAACCAAAAAAACCTAACCCAAAAACAACTTTTTGATTATTATGCTATTGCTTTTGAAAATCAAAAACGGTTGTCTGATCAATATCCTTATCGTGTTCGCATTTATTTATCTCAATTAGTCCATATTGCCAGTAAAGCCATTAATCCTCAAATTGGTATCAACGACCAAGATATTCAAAAAACTTTAAATATTTTAGATACCGTTAAAAAGTTAGGGTTAAGATTATCAGAATTAGATTTTTATGAAATTCAAATTTTATTAAATTCTAAAAATCCAGCTGACTGAGTTCTCGGTGAACAATTGGCTAAAGAATTTGTCGAATTATATTCCGAGAGTGGCAAATTTCATTGAATTTATGGAATATATTTAATTGATAAACGCAACAATAGCGAAGAGGGAATAAAACAATTAAAATTAAGTTATGAAAAAAATTTAGTTTTTGAATCAATTGATCAATTAATGACTACTATTTCTCGACTGAATAAATACCATGAATCTGAATTGGCAATAGTCATCATCAATCGTTACTTACCTAGCAATCCAACTCGTTATCAAATTTATATGGAATTAGCTCGTGCCTATATTAATCTCAAAGATTATCAACCCGCCAAAGAAGCCTTAGACCAAGCCAACCAAATTTATTTATCCCAACGCGCCACTAAATATAATTCAAGTGTTGAAGCTAATTTAAAGGACTTACAAAATCAACTTAATAATCTCAAAACTCAACCATAATGAACATTAATTTTTATAAAAAATATTACGGCCTATTATTATCAACTATTGATTTGATAGCTTTATATTTAAGTTTATTACTAATTGTTATTTTCCGTTTTCAAGGGCAGATGAGTTCTGAAGTTATTAACGATCATTTAATTGCCTTCTCGCCATTAATTCTTTTGTCAATTTTTCTCTACTTTATTAATAATCTTTATGATTATGGTTTTCAATTAAAGAGGATTGATTTTATGGCTTTTCTTGGCCGAATTCAATTGTTTTGATTACTAATTGGCATTATTTATTTTTATATTATGCCCATTGGCATCACGCCCAAAACCAATTTATTATTATTCTGAATACTCGCCAGCATTTTTATTTATTTTAATCACGCATTACTCCAAAAGAAAAATATACTCGAAAAAATTAATATTCTATTATTATCAAATTCTGACTCAGCTTTAGAAATTCAAAAGATGGTCAATAACAATAGTGCTTATGGTCTTAAGATTTTTATTTATCCCGATACGGTCAATATCGACCATATTAAAGATTTTGTAATTCAAAATAAAATTCAAACCATTGTAATTCAGTCCGATAAAATATCAACTCAAAAACTTTATCCATTATTATTTGAAAATGTTAATTTCCAAACATTCGAAACGTTTTATGAAACGATTTTTCAAAAAGTATCCACCGACACCATTGATCACACCTGGCTACTCGCCACCATTAATCCCAAACAATATTTACCAACTTACTTAATAAAAAGATTGAGCGATTTATTTTTTGGATTAGTTCTGCTGATTATCACTTTGCCGTTTTGGTTAATTGTCATTATCCTAATCAAAAGCACCTCACCTGGGCCAATATTTTATTTAAGCAAACGCCGAGGCAAAAATGGTAAAATTATCACTTTATATAA
This sequence comes from Patescibacteria group bacterium, assembly GCA_022705625.1. Taxonomy (GTDB): domain Bacteria; phylum Patescibacteriota; class Minisyncoccia; order UBA6257; family JAKLIH01; genus JAKLIH01. Next base: position 2,198 of record JAKJEE010000022.1, on the reverse strand, counting down.
ATTCCGCACAATGGAAATGAATGCTCGGCTTAATGGCCCCGCTTGAACTATGCCCAATGATAAACGCATCACTTTTATTGGTCGCATTCTTCGTCAGCTCTATATTGACGAATGGCCACAATTTATCAATATTCTACATGGTGACATATCTTTTGTCGGCCCACGACCCGAAGAAATAGAATTAGCCAACACCTTCCAACAAAATATTAATTTTTATAATATTCGCCATTTAGTTACTCCTGGGCTCACTGGTTGAGCACAAATCAATCAAAAAAACACTCACTCTATTGATGAAGCCAAAGAGAAACTAAAATATGATTTATATTATTTAAAACATTATTCCATTTGATTTGATTTATATATTATTGTCAAAACTTTTAGAATTCCATTTATTTAATATTGATTTTTTGAAAAAAACAATATATACTTATCTTATACAAAAGTTAACAAATTAATTTTTAATATTGCCTAATGGAATTAGATTACTGAACAAAATTAAACAAACAGCAACCATTGCTCAACATAAAATCTGAACTTTTTCGTGTGGCTAATTGACAACCAAAAGATACTGATAGATTTCAAGATTGTTTGACTCGAGCTCTTGATTTGATTGGCACTTCTTTTAACGATAAAAGTTGCTAAACTATATATCAATTCAACTCAAGATATTCAACCTATTTTAAACGCTATTTAGTTAATATATTTAATAAACCCTCAATTTATCAATTTATGAATATTTCTATTAATGGTTTCGGTAGAATTGGTCGTTGCTTTTTGCGCCAAGCTATTACCAATCCAACTTTAAAAATTTTAGCAATCAATGATTTAGCTAACATTGATAATCTGATTTATCTTTTAAAACACGATACCGTTTATGGTTGGTTTAATTTTCCAATTCAAAAAACCGATGAGCAAAAACAATTTTCAAGATGCAAATCTATCGGCACTTTAAGTATCAACCATCAAGCTATATATATTTTTAATGAAAAAGATCCAAATAATTTACCTTGAGATGAACTGGCAATTGATACTGTTATCGAGTCAACTGGTGTGTTTGAAAATTATAGTGACGCCAAAAAGCATATAACCGCTGGTGCCAAAAAAGTAATTATCACTGCGCCAGGCAAGGGCAATGAAAATATAGATGGCCAAACCGTATTATTGGGCATAAATGATAATGAATTTAATAACTTTAACGTTATTTCTAATGGCTCTTGCACTACCAACGCCGTTGCCCCCGTCATTCAAATCTTAAATCAAACTATTGGCGTAGAGAAAGCCATTTTAAACACTATTCACGCCTATACTAACACTCAAACCATTGTTGACACTTCCGCCAAAGGTGATTTTTTGCGAGGCCGAGCCGGAGCTCAAAATATTATTCCATCCACCACTGGCGCTGCCACCACTGTCACCAAAGTTATTAAAGAATTAGAAAATAAATTTGATGGTATTGCCATTCGCGTTCCCGTTGTTTGTGGGTCTTTAGCTGATTTAACTTTTATAGCCAAAAAAACCACTAACCAAGAAGAAATCAATAATGTTTTTATTACCGCTGCTCAGCAACCACTATGAAAAAATATTTTAGGAATATCAGCTGAACCATTGGTGTCAAGCGATATTATCAAAACCACTTTCCCGGCCATCGTTGATTTAACTTTTACTAAAGTTGTTGATGGTAATCTTGTTAAAATTCTGATTTGATATGATAACGAATGAGCTTACACGGCTACCTTGATAAATCAGCTAATAAAATAAAGTTCCAATATTCAATAATCAATAATCAAATAATAAAGTCAAAAGTCAAATGTCCCCCACACTAACTTTACATTAGAATGGTAATATTAGTTAAGGGCTATAAACATTTTAAACAAATTATATTATGTATCCAGTAAAGTTAATGTGGGGGCAGGCGCCAGTCAAAAGTAAAAATCAAAACTCCAAGATTTTAAATACAAAAGACAAACAATCTTTTACGTTGGTAGAACTTATGACCCCCGACTACCAACCAAAGGTTGGTGTGGGGGCGAGTCGTAATTGCAAACGTAGTTTTACATTAGTAGAACTTATGATCGTTATAGTCATATTAGCAATACTTTCTGCCATTGTAATTTTTGCATTAAACCCAGGAAGATTATTTGATAATTTTCGAGATACTCGTCGAGTTAGTGATATTAATACTATCAACCAAGCGATTA
>JAKJEE010000003.1 GCA_022705625.1 Patescibacteria group bacterium | reverse complement strand
GGTGGTAGTATAGGTATAATTTGGTTTGGTTGTCGTGGTAGTATTTCAAACTGGATAATAATAATTTGGGGTGGTAGTATAGGTATAATTTGGTTTGGTTGTCGTGGTAGTATTTCAAACTGGATAATAATAATTTGGGGTGGTAGTATAGGTATAATTTGGTTTGGTTGTAGTAGTGGTATTTCAAACTGGATAATAATAATTTGGGGTGGTAGTATAGGTATAATTTGGTTTGGTTGTCGTGGTAGTATTTCAAACTGGATAATAATAATTTGGGGTGGTAGTATAGGTATAATTTGGTTTGGTTGTCGTGGTAGTAGTGGTGGTAGCAGTTTGGACAAAATTAACATTATTACTATCAGAAAAATAATTATCACTCGTTGAAAATGCTAAAACTGGAATAATGTTGGTAAAAACCAGCATCAAGGTGATTAGGACTGTAATTATGCGGTTTTTCATAAATTTTGGTTTAATTTTTGATTAATTTCAAGTTATAAAACTATCAACCGTATTATACCATATTTTTATTAATTTGTAAAGTGCCAACGTTAATTAAAAAAATAAAAAACCACTTCAATTAATATTATTTGGAGTGGTAAAAAATAATTTTATTTGGGAAAATTGCTAATATCTAGGAAATAATAATTGATTTTATCTATATCAAAATCAGTTGGTAAATATTTTTTAATGTTATCGCTAATGACTGGCTCAATTATATCCATAGGGATACCAAAATCAATACAGTCTTCATCTTTGCTAATTGGATAAACATATCTTGAAACATAAAAATATATAGCTGGTATATTTTTATGAATGGTAACCTTACCACTGCTGGAGGTGGTTTTAGCAAAGCCTAACAATGCTTTTTCTATTGTTATAACGCCATTGCACATTTTGTTATTTTTTGAATCAGCAATATTTTGATTATCCATAAAAGCGATTACTCGAGGTGCATTAAAACGGCTAGTACTATTAGTTAATACTTCACTCGTTTTGTATTGAGTAAAACCAAAAAATTTCGCTAAGGCATAATTAAAATAATAAGAATGGTTGGTAACAATAATATCTTTATATTTTTTGCCTTCTTGATTTACAGCATATATTTTTGCACTTTCTGGTGGACAATATTTACCCTCAGTGTCGAAGGAGGGACAAAATGATAAACAATTGACTACGCCATTTGATTGATTAATACAGGTTTTATAGTTATTCGTTTTTTTAGTAATATTTTTTGAACCATGAAAAGATCGAGATATTGATACATCAATCGGTTTGCTGGTAACTGTATCAAGCCGTAGATATTCTGGATAGGCAGAAAATACCTTTTGAAAAATAAATAAAAAGAATAATATCGAGATTATCGATAGCCAAATAGTTAGCATTTTGCGATTTTTTATATTCATAATCAGATTTAGTTATTACTTTATTACTTATATTTTAAATAATTTTTTTAAAAAAAGCAAGTAATTAAAACCCACCAACCAGTTTGACTGGTTGGCGGGTTAATTTTTTAGTATTCGCTGTCCATCGAATGATCGTGATTGCAATTACAATCTTTCTTTTCTGGATTTTCAACAATAACGGCTTTAGTAGTTAAAAACATACTCGCCACCGATACAGCATTTTGAAAGGCAAAACGCACAACTTTGGTGGGATCAATAATTCCCTTGGTCATTAAATTACCATATTCGGATTTATCAGCATCATAACCAAACCAAACATCTGGTTCATTTTTTACTTTATCAATTACTACTGATCCATCGATACCACAATTTTCAGCAATTTGTCTGATCGGTGATTCCAATGATTTTTTGATAATATCAACACCAATTTTTTCATCTTCGTTGATAGTTTCAACATTGACCAATGAATTTAAGCAACGAATTAAAGCCACACCACCACCAGGGACAACCCCTTCATCAACTGCTGATTTGGTAGCCCTAACTGCATCGTCAATTCTATCCTTAATTGATTTTTGTTCTATTTCCGATGGAGCCCCAACTTTAATAATTGCTACCCCACCCGATAATTTAGCTAAACGTTCTTGATATTTTTCTTTATCAAATTCACTGTCAGCATTTTCTAATTGTTTTTTAATTTGATTGATCCGTTCGTCAATTTTGCTTTTCTCACCTTTACCATCAACGATTGTTGTATTGTCTTTATTAATTATAACTTTGTGAGCGTGGCCTAACATATTAACATTAGTATTTTCTAATTTCATTCCTAAGTCAGGCGTAATGACGGTTGCACCAGTCAAAATTGCAATATCTTGAAGCATTTCTTTTTGGCGATCGCCAAAACCCGGTGCTTTGACAGCTACGGTATTAAAAATACCTCTAATTTTATTTAAAATCAATGTAGCTAAAGCTTCGCCATCTAAATCTTCGCAAATAATTAATAGTTCTTTTGAACCGGATTGCATTAGTTTTTCAAGTAGTGGTAACAAATCTTTAATCGCCGAAATTTTTTGGTCAGTGATTAAAATATAAGGGTCGTCTAATACGGCTTCCATTTTTTCAGTATTGCTCACCATATAAGGTGATACATAACCACGATCAAATTGCAATCCTTCAACAATCTCGGAGGTAAGACCAACGGTTTGAGCATCTTCAACGGTAACCACACCATCTTTACCAACTTTATTAATAACATTAGCAATCATATCACCAATATTTCGATCGCGAGCTGAGATGGTAGCTACATCTGAAATTTCATTTTGTTTAGAAACTTCTTTAGAAATTTCTTTTAAATGTTCAATCACTTTTTGGCTGGCCTTATCCATTCCTCGTTTAATTGACATTGAATCAGCGCCGGCAACAATATTTTTAATACCATTACTAATCATCGCGGTAGCCAACACAATAGCAGATGTAGTGCCATCACCAGCATTTTCGCTAGTTTTTTCAGAGGCCTCTTTAACAATTGAAGCTCCAACATTTTCGATTTTATCTTCGAGTTCAATTTCTTTAGCAATTGTGACTCCATCGTTAGTTATATGTGGTGAACCAAAGCCTTTATCTAAAATAACATTTGACCCTTTCGGCCCTAATGTAATTTTAACGGCATTATTTAATTTATCAATACCTAATTTTAAACTTTGAAGGGCTTTTTCATCAAAAATAATATTTTTGCTCATAGTATAAATTTTATCCCGCTTCACTCTGCACTCAAATTACGATAGAAAGTGTGAGTTTTGCGGCAGATTTTTAAAACCATCATTCGACTTAAAAAATAATCAGTAAACTTGACGTGAGAACTCCGCAATTTGTAAAAATAATATTTTTATAAATTGTTCGGTTTAAATAATTACTCTAAAATGGCAATAATGTCGGATTCCGAAATTTTAAGATAAGTTTTATCATCGATTTTAATCTCTTGAGAATTATATCCCTTTTCAAACAAAACTTCATCGTTAACACTAACTGACATTTTATTTCTTTCTCCTTTCTCATTTACTCTTCCTTCGCCAACAAAAGCAATTTTACCTTTTTGAATGTGTTTGTCGCTGGCGGAATCAGGAATCAAAATGCCAGAAGAAGTTTGTTGTTCTTGGTTGGCAACTACCAACAAAATATTGTCATTTAAAACTTTTTTAATTTGCATAATGGCTATTTTAAATTTTTATTAACGACCTTTATTTATTATTAAAAATATAAATTAAATTATTTAAAACTTTGACTAATTCACTTTCCGAATAATTTTCCAGGATTATTTTGTTACTCCACTTTAATTTATAGGTTGGACCATTTTCGCTGAGTTGGTCAGATTTTACTTCAAGCTTATCTGAAAATATTGATCTCATTTCTGGCGTTAATGACACCAAGGTATCACCATAAGACATTGCTTGATTTTGATAAAGTTCGGACTTTATTTTAGCTAACAATCCGATAATAGTTTCGAAATCGCCTTCAGTTTGTTTTAGCTCATTGGCTTCATTATTTTTAAAAGTTAATTGATACTTGTTGTTATCAATAGTAGAAATCTGCAAATGATCGTTAACGCCACTAATAAACACATCAGAATTGAACATACCAACAATTTGATCCAATAATTCACTTTGATTTAAACCAATGTTATTATCGGGTTGATTTGGTATATTTGGATTGAACATAATAATATTTTAGGATTATGTATTGAAATATAACAAAATTAATCTAAAAAATCAAATATTTTTTAATCTTGACAAAAATCATCAATTAATTTGTCTAAATCTATTTTTTCGGTCTCTATTTCTTCTATCATCTTTTTGGTTTCAGCTTGAGGCACAATGCGTCCACAATTGTCTAATAATTCATCGAAATTTCTAGAAATTAAACAGGGGTAAATAAAATTATCCATTTTAATATTTAAACGATGGCCGGACATCATAAACATAAATATTGCCTTTAAAATATCGTTGACTTTTTTAAGGGACTCCTGGTCATCTAACTGCAAAAATACCCCATTCAAATTAGAGGAATCACCAAAAACATACTTTTTAACAAAATCTCGTTTTTTAAAATCTTTACTTAAAATATACCCGACAATTTCTTCGCAAAATCATTGAAAATTATTTTTCTCTATATCATTGGCTTCTCTTAAATAATTATCCTTTGTTAAAAAATAAAAAATACAATGGCTTAGTTCGTGTTTAGAAATTTTGTCAGAAACATCATCGGCGCCACTTACAATAAATGATATTACGGGTGTACTACAAAACATACCAAAATCTTCTACATTGCCCGATAACAACTGTAAAAACTCATTATTAATTTTTAACATAGGAATTCCTGGTACTAATTCTGAATATTCAAAATGCTGTTGATCGGCCATCATTTTATTAAATGTAATCTTCAAATTAGCATCACTATAATTATTAGTTTGAATAAGAATACTTTTAATAAGCCCAATCATTAATAATTCTTTTTCTTTACCTTTAGTTTGTTCTAAATTTTCATGATTTTTTTTGACCTGTCTTAGAAAAGATTCTACCCCTTTTTTATATAATTTTTGCATAGGCACTGGCAAAGAGCTGATTAATTCTTCGATTAATTCTTGCTGTTGCGAGATATCTTTAGATTTAATTAAAATATCAATAAAACCATTAAAAAAATCAGCAGTTTTGGATGCTAACATTCTAAAAGTTTTATTTGAATTTTCACGAACTTCTAAATCAGGCACTGATTTATTTAATATATCTTCGAGCATATATATTATTGAATATTGAGTTAAATATACCAAAAAAATGTAAAAAATACAATAAACATAACAAAAAACCGTGAACTTTTAACGTTTAGCTCACGGTTTTACATTGGCTTTAAATTCCCCATTTTTTCCCACAGTAAGGACACTGGAAAAACCCTTCTTCTTCATCTACTTCCCCTTTAAACTTAGCCCTACAAGCAGGGCATTTGAATTGTTTCAAATTTGGGCGGAACAGAAAATCAATAATCGCTTGTATGATATTCATTTCCTTCTCCTTTTTAAAAAATTTCTAAATATAGTATATCACATTTTTAAAATAAGTAAATTACTTTAAAAATTTAGCCGTATAACTTTTTTTGTTATTTTTTATGTCTTTAACACTGCCAGTAGCAATAACTTCACCACCTTGATTGCCACCTTCGGGGCCTAAATCAATAATATAATCGCAATTTTTAATAACGTCTAATTCATGCTCAATCACAATCACCGTATTACCTTTTTCTACTAATAGATTTAAAATATTTAATAACTTTTTAATATCATCAAAATGAAGACCCGTAGTTGGTTCATCTAAAATATATAAAGTTTTGCCAGTATCACGTTTAGATAATTCTTCCGCTAATTTTACTCTTTGAGCTTCACCGCCTGATAAAGTCGTCGAGGATTGACCTAATTTCATATATGATAAGCCAACATCACTTAATAATTGTAACTTATTTTTAATAATCGGAATGTCTTTAAAAAATTTTAACGCCTCATCAACACTCATTTCTAAAACATCAGAAATATTTTTATCTTTAAAGGTGACTTCCAGGGTTTCATCATTAAAACGAGTGCCATGGCATTCATCGCAAACAGTATAAACATCAGGCAAAAAATACATTTCAATGGTTTTATAACCATCTCCTTGGCATGATTCGCATCGACCACCCTTAACATTAAAACTAAATCGGCCGGCATCATAACCACGCATTTTACTTAATTCGGTTTTAGAAAATAGATCACGAATATAATTAAATATGCCAATATAAGTTACCGGATTAGACCGAGGAGTGCGACCAATCGGCTCCTGATCAACTAAAATACAGCGATCAATATTGCCAACGCCTTTAATGGCTTGATAAGCAACATCATTGTCGGAATTCATTTTTAAATATTTTATAATCGCTGGATACAAAACATCCATTACTAATGTTGATTTACCTGAACCGGACACACCAGTTACACCAATTAATTTTCCCAAAGGAAACTCAACATTAATATTTTTTAAATTGTGTTTGTTACAGCCAACTAACGAAATACTAGCCGAATTTTGATTACGTTTTTTGTCCTTGTTTAAATCGACTTTAAGTTTTTGACTCAAATATTGGCCGGTTAATGTTTTCGATTTTAACAATTCTTTGGGTGTGCCCTGAAAAACTATTTCACCACCAAATTTACCAGCTTTCGGACCAATTTCAATAACTCAATCGGCCGACATAATTGTTTGTTCATCATGCTCAACCACAATTACAGTATTGTTTAAATCTCTTAATTTTTTTAAATTATCAATTAATCGTTTTTGATCACGGGGATGTAAGCCAATTGATGGCTCGTCTAAAACGTAAATGATATTGGAAAGTCCAGAACTAATTTGAGTGGCTAAACGAATTCTTTGCGCTTCCCCACCCGACAAAGTGGTTGATTCACGTGAAATGGTTAAATAATTTAAACTGACATCTTTTAAGAAATTGAGCCGAGCTAAAATCTCTTTAATTAACGGCGTAGCAATTTCTTTTTTCGAACCAGTAATATGATTTTTTAAATTATTAAAAAATTCTATTGACTCATCGACTGTCATTTGATTGATATCGGCAATGTGTTTATGATTAATAAACACACTGAGCGCATATTTATTTAGTCGCAAACCATTACATTCTGGACAAATGGTATTGTGCATATATTTTTCAATTTCTTTTTTGGTTCATTCAGAATCGCTTTCTTTTCAACGTCGTTCTAAATTATTTATTACCCCTTCAAAATCTCCACCTTGATCTTTGTCGCCATAATAAATTAAATGCAAAATATTTTCGGGCAAATTTTTAACAGGCACATTAAGAGAAAATTTATATTTTTCGGCTAAACCTGCTAATAATCACCAAAAATAGCCTTGACGACCAATCCGATGTGAAGCCCCAGCTCAAGCATGAATAGCGCCCTCATCGAGTGTTAAATCTTTATTAGGGATAATCAAGTCAGGATCAACCGAGATTAAGTTACCAATACCAGTGCAACGTTTGCACGCCCCAATCGGATTATTAAACGAAAAAAGGCGTGGTTCAATTTTGGGCATATTGAAACCGCAAGTGTTGCAGGCGAAATGTTCACTAAAAATAATGTCACTGTCATTTTGATTGGAAAAATTATATTGTGGATCGTTTTTAATTACATTTAAATCGCCTTTCTGAATACTAACATAAATAATACCCTTGCCCATTTTGAGGGCTAATTCCACTGAGCTAGATATGCGATTGCGTTCAATGTCTTTAACAATTGATAAATTGTCGATCACAATTTCTAAAGTGTGTTTTTTATTTTTATCAATATCTTTCTCTAATAATTCTTCTAATTTTCAAATCTGACCATCAAAACGACCGCGGGGAAACCCTAACTTGTATATTTCATCAATAACATTTTTGTTTTCACCTTTTTTGTCTTGGAAAATTGGCGATAGAATTAAAAATTCGGTTTTGGCTGGTAATTTTAAAATATGGTTCACAATTTGACTAACAGTTTGACTTTGAATGGGTTGGTGGCAATTTGGACATAATGGCTCGCCGATATTGCTATATAAAATTCTTAAATAATCATAAATTTCGGTAATCGTGCCAACGGTTGATCGTGGATTACGCATTAATGATCTTTGATCAATTGAAATGGCTGGTGATAGATTCTCGGCTTTATCAATATTTGGTTTATCTTTAACCCCTAAAAATTGTCGAGCATACGATGATAACGATTCCACATAACGACGTTCCGCTTCGGCGTAAATAGTATCAAAAGCCAATGATGTTTTGCCTGAACCTGATACTCCACAAAAAACTACCAATTTATTTTTGGGAATCTTAACATCAATATTTTTTAAATTATTGGCTTTAACTCCGTAAAAATTAATTGTATCCTGAACAATCGATTTTTTTGAATTTTGGCTAGTCATAACAAATTTTTGAATTTTTAAATTAATCAATTGTATCATATTTTTTGTCAAAAGACAAGACACTAATGACAAGTCAAATATCAAAAGTCAAAAATGAAAATCAAGGGTCAAAAATATAAAACCTAATAGAACACCCGAAAATCAACAGAGCGCCCCCTGGGGGCGCTCTGTTGAGCTAAAAAGCTATATTTAATCAATCTTGTTGCCAATCGAGCGCCCCCTGGGGGCGCTCGATTTTGGTTAACTACTTAATAATATTGCTGTTGATACTAATATTGGCCGATTGAATTTTTCAAAGTTTACAATATTTGCGATTAAGTTTTAATAATTCTTCATGAGTTCCCGATTCAACAATTTTACCTTGATCAAAAACAATAATTCGATCGGCTTTGATAACAGTAGATAAACGATGAGCAATAATAATCGTGGTTTTTTCTTTAGCAATTTTTCAAAAAGCATCTTGGATTTCTTTTTCTGACTCAGAATCAAGTTGAGAGGTAGCTTCATCAAAAATAATAATTTGAGGATTGCTTAAAATAACTCTGGCAATAGCTAATCTTTGTTTTTGCCCACCCGATAATTTAATTCCTCGTTCACCAACTTGAGTTTCAAATTTAGCTGGTAATGAATCAATAAAATTATAAATATTAGCCAATTTGCAAGCCATAATTAATTCAGCCATGGTGGCTTCGGATTTACCATAACAAACATTATATTTAATAGTTTCGTTAAACATAATTGGATCTTGTGGAACGGTGCCAAACAGTGATCTTAATTCTTCTTTTTTAAAATCTTTAATATTCTGACCGTTAATATATATTCCACCGGAAACTACATCATAAAAACGTAACAGAAGGGTGATAATGGTAGTTTTGCCTGCGCCTGATTTACCAACTAAAGCAATTTTTTCTTTGGGCTTGATTTTAAAACTTAAATTTTTAAATACTTGATTGGTATTATCTGGATAATTAAAAGTTACTTTTCTTAATTCAATGGTTGGATTGATATTATTAATTTTTATTTTGGTTTCTGGTTCTTTGATGTTTGGTTCTTCTTCAAGAATATTGATATACTTTTCCACATCAACCAATGATCGATTAAATTCACGATAGTTATATACTAAATAACGAAGTTCATCATTGATGCGTGTGATCATTACAAATAATAACACAAAATCACCGATTGTGATAACATTTTGTTTAAAATAAAAATAGCCTAAGAATAAAGCCAGTACAATGTTGATAGTGGCGATAATATTAGATATAAAATCCATGTAGCGAAAACTTTTATCATAGTCCAAATAGTTTGAAGTTCATAGTTTAAAAAAGTCAGTTAAACGATTATGTTCTCACTGCTCTTTGGCAAAATGTTTAACGGTTATCATATTCATGAGATTGTCGGTAATTTTGCCAGTAATATTATCCTCTTGCTCGTGATAAGCTCGGCGCCATTTTAGATTATTAGATAATAGTTTTTGTAATATAATGATAAAAATGATGGCAAAAACTAAAACGGAAACAGCAAAGGCTCAGTGAATACCCCACAAGATAGCTAATGAAATACTAAAAGTAATTAATGGCCCCCACAAAAACATATGAAAAATTACTATGGCATCGTCAACGGCGCTATCTCCCCTCTTAAGAATACTGATGGTATTGCCAGTACTATGAGATATATGATAGCTCATATCTAAATCTTGCAATTTTTTAAATACTTTTAATCGAATATCTCTGGAAATAAAAATGCGTAAATAGCCCATAAATCGTCAAGCTAAAACACCAGCTATATTGTGGGCAAAACTAAAGAAGATAAAAATAATTAATAATTGGAGCATATAGCCTCAATTTTCATCAATAATTGAATTAGTAAATCATTTAAAAAATAAGGGCTGAATAGAACTTAATCCTCAACCCAAACATAAAAACAAAATAAATAGCGTAAATTGTTTTTTGTATTGTCGAATTAAAATTTTGTAATATTTTTTAATGGTTTTCATAATCTATTTTAATTTTATTTTTCAGAGAAACAAATAAGCGAGTTTTACTCGTATATATGAAGACGAAAAATATATTAAAATGTTACAAAAAAACCAACCCAAATTGAATATTTGAAATAGATTAGTTTTTACATTTATGAGTTATAATGCTTTTATTGCGTTATAAATGGTCCCGGCACCCATAATAATCACTACATCGTTTTTACTTAAATTTGATTTTATTTGCTCGATAACTGATTGGTTATCTTGAACATATTGAATGTTAAGCTTGGGATTATGCTTTTTAATTTTTTTAACTACATCCTGAGAGTTAATCATTTCAATTTCGGCTTTTGATTCACGTCCAGGCACTGTATAAATTTCTTCGAAAATAACCACATCAGCTTGGTCAAAAGCATTAATATAATTCTTAAGCAACACTTTAGTGCGAGTGTGCTCGTGTGGCTGAAAAGCTAAAATAATTCGTTTCGTTGGATAAAAATCTTTGACAGCTTGAATGGTTTGCTGAACAGCCGTTGGATGATGGCCATAATCAGATATCAATAAAACTTTATTTTTAAAATCAACGGCATTGATATTTTTAATTAATTTGAATTTTCTATTGTCATCAAAATCAAAATAGCCAACTCGATCAAATCGACGTCAAATGCCCGAAAAATTATCAATCCCTTTTTTAATTAAGCTAATGTCAACTTGATAATTTATGGCAATCGCAATAGCGGCCAAAATGTTATAAACATTAATGATACCGGGTAAATGTGTTTCAATTTCACTTAATGGATAATCTTTAAAGTATAAATCAAAAATTTGCTTTGATTGTTTAGCGTCAACTTTAATATTTTTAGCCATTAAATCGGCTTTTTTATTAATGCCAAAGGTAAAAAGACGTGCTTTGGTTTTAATTGACTGAGATTGTTTTGAATCACTATTGATAATAAGTAAATCGTCTTTTTTTAATTTATTTACAAATTTTTGAAATGTTTGCACCATATGCTCTTCACTTTGATAATAATCGGGATGATCAAGCTCAATATTGTTAATTAATATGGTGTTTGGAAAAATTTCTAAAAAATGAGCTTTTCATTCACACGCCTCAGCAATTAAAATATCGGATTTGCCAAGGCGCATATTGCCATCTCATTCTTTTAATTTTGAGCCAACAATAACATTGGGGTCTTTTTGGCCATATTCAAAAATTAAACCCGTTAGAGCCGTAGTAGTGCTTTTGCCGTGGGTGCCACAAATGGCAATAGTATTATAATTTTTGCTGAGTAATCCTAAAATTTCTGAATAAGAAATCTCTTGGATTTTAAATTTTCTAGCTGTTTGACGTTCGATATGATTAAATGGCAATGCTGGCGAATAAACAAATAAATCAATATCAGCTGGTACATTTTCGGCTTTTTGACCGATATAAATTTTGGCACCTAAGTTTTGAAGCTGAGCAACGATTTCAGAATCAACCAGTTCAGAGCCAATAACTGTTTTTTTATTATATAACATAAACTTAGCAATGGCACTTGTGCCGATGCCACCAATTCCTGCAAAATATATTTTTTTGATTTTTTCTAAATTAATATTGGTCATTAAATTATTTTAAAAATTAAATAATATTGGCATATCAGATAAAACTAATTATTGAAATTAAAATTAGTAAATATAGATTTAATCGACTGAATGTTCGACTGCCTTGTCAATAAGAATAAATCCATTTACCAAATAAATTAACTATATTAATAATTAAAATCACAAAAATGCCATAATTAATGGAAATTGTTGCCTTGGCCATTTCCGCTACGTTAATAACGATGGCATCAATACCAACTAAGGATGAGATGATTGACGCTAACAAAAACCCTTGATTGTCTCAAAAAATTAAAGCTAATCCCGATATAATTTTGACGGCAGTGAGTAGCAAAGCAAATTTAATCGCTGGAACCAAAAAAAGATCTGGTTTTTTTTGAGAAGGAATATTAACCGTTTGAATAGTTGGTTGGTTATATTTACCTTTGATAAATAAAATAAAAATAATGGTGACAAAAATCATTAGTAGTATAACTGGCAAAATTTGTATAAATAGTCCTGCATTTAAAATAGCTATAAAAAAAGAGATAGGGATTAATGAACCAATGAAAGCTAGAAAATTACTAATAGCTAAATTGTTTTGACCACTAATGGTTTCGGTTGTGCTTTTATTGGTTAATACGTGATTGGTCATGGTAGATGACATAAGACCGCCTAAAAATCCAGATAAATACAAACCTTGACGATTGCCAAATTTTTTATGTAAAACATAACTAAATAAATTTATGCCTGAAATTAATACCACTACCAATCATAAATGATAAGGATTAACAATGTCAAGATTGGCAATTGAAGGTGGAAACGATATGCTCTGAAAAATTGGAATATTTCCTAATTTGTAATTGATATTGGGTAGAAATGGCAAAATTACTAAGAGCATAATCGCAAAACTCAGGAAAGAATTTCATTCTTCGGGGTCAATGTTTGATGCAAATTGTTTACTGCGATGTTTATTAGATAAAATTAAAATTAAAATAATTGAAAAGGCTACCACGATAAAAATAGGTATAATGTTAGTTAATATAAAAAAACCAATTAAATATGCCAATAAAGCTGAGATTTCTGTAGTCAAACCAGTGCTGTGAGCTTTAAAGGCCGTAACAAAATAATAAATTAAAATGGCAATAAAAATAAAGGCAGTGAGAAAATAAGTTAGGATGGTTTCTTGATTAGTAAATAAAAAGCCAGCGATTGAACCGAGAAATGATATTAAGGCAAAAGTTCGCACTCCACCTAAGGTTCATCGCTCCTTGACGACGGCATTACCTGCTTCCCTTTCTAAACCAATCATTGATCCCAAAAGCAAAGCAATAATAAATTTAAAAAATAATGATAATTCCATAAAATTATTTTAATAATTAATGGTATGACAATTCTTTGCAATAATATTTTCTAAACCATTGTGCACACCAAACAATTGATCAACTAATTTTTTGGAAAAAATTTCTTTATCAAAAATACAGCTGTAACCATCGCCAGTATAACGTTTAACTTGATAAACACATTTATCAGCTTGATAACCCTGAATAAACATATCAACTCATTTAAAACCGAAAGTGATATTTAAATAGGCCTTTTGACAAGTTTGCATTTGTTCGTTCATACAAGTATAAGAATTGCAGATTTTATAACCAGCTCTTTTATATTTGAATTGTTTGGCTAAAGCTAAAATATCTTCGCTATAAATTAATAAAATGATAACAACAAAAACAATACCTGTTCATTTTAATACTTTGTTAGACATAATTTGATACTTTTATTAATTTTATTATAGCAAAAACAATAAAATAAAACAATCAATTGCATCTTTTTTGAATACTGATTGTTGAATATTGTAATTTATCTTTGGATATTGCTATGCCCCCACATTAACTTTACTGGATACATAATATAATTTGTTTAAAATGTTTATAGCCCTTAACTAATATTATTATTCTAATGTAAAGTTAGTGTGGGGGTGGACCCCCACATTAACTTTCATTAAGCTTCAAGAGATTTCTTGATACGTTTCTTAAGATGATTAAGTGCTTGAGCTCGCAGTTTAAGGTTATGCTCACGACGATGCGCTTCATCTCTTGAAGCGTAGGCTTCGTAATATACTATCTTGTAAGGAGCTTTCAATTTGGTGGCATACACTTCCTTGTGGTTGTGACGTTTCAGCCTATTTATTAAATTATTTGTATAGCCAATATAGTGAGTATGATACTTTATACTTTTTAGTATATATACGTAATACATATATCTACTTTTAAATAATTTAATAAATAGAAATGAAAGTTAGTGTGGGGGTGCCGAAGGAGGGATTTGAACCCACAAGGTATTACTACCACTACCACCTCAAGGTAGCGCGTCTGCCAGTTCCGCCACTTCGGCCAGAATAAATTATATGGGTATATTAGCATAAAAAAATTAACGTTCCCAATGTTTACCCAGACACTTAGAAACTTTTGAAAAAATTGATAAATCAATTTTTGTATTTAATTTTGCTAACGCAAACAATGTATAAAGAACATATTGTTACTCGAGAGCGTATTTCTAATCTTTCAAATTAATCGACCCAAAATTAAAGTTTCTAAGTAGTCGGGTTCACCACCTCGGCATAAAGATATAATATATCTCTTTTAAAAAACAAATTAAAATTGTATATTAGCTAAAGAGACCTGCCCCCACACTAACCTTTGGTTAGTAGTGGAGCGAAGCGTCTAGCCCCCACATTAACTTTACTAAATACATGCCATAATTTATTTACTATCTTTCGCTTCTCTTAACTAATATTACCGTTCTATTGTAAAGTTAGTGTGGGGGAGCGAAGCGTCTAGCCCCCACATTAACTTTACTAAATACATGCCATAATTTATTTACTATCTTTCGCTTCTCTTAACTAATATTACCGTTCTATTGTAAAGTTAGTGTGGGGGAGCGAAGCGGGGCCACTTCGGCATAAAGAGATTACTATCTACTCTTCTGACTTTATCACATTTTTATCTTTTTTTCAATAAAAACCAAAAACCTACAAAAGTAGGTTAATAATATTAAGGTTTTATTTAATCCCATAAAGTATCTCTGCTTCTTTTATTGCTTTTTGTAAGTTTACATTACTTAATGGTTTTTTGAATAATTGTTTTTGGATATTTACATCTAATAGTTCTTTTGCAAAAAATATATTTCTTTCATATAATTCCGCCATAGCCAGCTCATTTATCGACGGCAAAATTGTAATTGGATAGTAACCATCACTTTCAATATAATATTCTAATCCTTTCCCCGCTGGATATTTTCATCCTAATAAACTTACTCCATAGCAATTAGCAAAAGTTATGGCTTTACTGGTAAATTTGGTATTGGTAACAATTAATCTTTTTGATTTGTAACCTTGCTTTAAAAAATCAACAGCTAATTTACCTTCCTTTAAATCTAAAAAACTTGAATAATTTTCTAAAACTACCGATATATTTACCCGCGTTCCAATTTGATTATGATATTTACATTCGCCAAAAATTAATTCTTGATATTTTTCACTCAAGAGTAATACATCTACCTCAAAATCAGTACACTTACCATCAATAATTTGATTAATTTTGGTTTTGTAGCCATAGCTTTCCAGCAACTTACTCATATACTTTTCAAATCAATAACCAGTTGGACCCAACTTTCTCATTGATTCTTTCAAACTATATTTCATACTACTCTGCGGATTCTGTATAATCAACATTTCTTTTATTCACTTATATATATCATAAGTATTGGTATTGTTTTTAATTCGTCTTTTAATTTTTTTAGCAATATCTTTTGCTAAATTTAAACTAGCACCGCTATGTCTAGCGCTCATTATTATTTTGTTTTCCGAAAACAATTCTTTCTCACCTAAATTATTAATAACATAAATTTTCGTAGTAGACATAACTAACGATTTTATTTAATTTTTTGAATAAACATACCACTATTAGGTTGTAATACAAACACATCAGCTCGTCATTGTCATTGATTTAAATCCTCATCCATTTCTGGCTCAATATCTGATGGTTTAACACCCGTAAATTGATAAATTGAATTATTGGCTTCATCGATTTCAAAATGTAGCAAACTGTCTTCAAAATAACCTTCAAAGAACCATGATTGATTTTGAACACCGCTCGCATCCATCAAAGTTAATCATTTTATATCTTCTTTTTTGGTATTATAAGACATCACCGTATAACGAACTCCGAAACCAGCATATTCTCCTAAATTAATAACCAATTCTAAATTACCATCGTTATTAATATCAGTTATTTTTTCAACTAATGGCAAAGCGGGCAAAATCTCTGTAAATTTTTCTTTCTCCTTTTCACTTAATGTGATCGATTGAAAATCTTTTAGCACGGTTTGACCTTTATTGTCAGCCCCATAAATAAACATATTAGCAATAATGTTCCTGTCAAAATAAGATTGATCATGACCGATAAATACCACTAAAAATTTTTTATCCTTAAAATTAATTATTTCTTTTCTAATATTATAATCTTCAATAAATCTATCGGAAACAAATCCTAAATCAGCCAACTCAATAGTTTCTGGATTTCAATTTCTACGCAATTCCTCCAAATGAGTGGCTTCTCTTAAAACTATCGATAAAAATTGAAAACATAATAGGAATAATATTACTACTATGGACGCTACATAAAATTTAAAGTTTTTCATATTAAATTTTTAATTATTTTGAATAAACTGTAGTTCTTTACTACACTTAAATTATAACCAAATTTCTAAAAAAATTCAAGTATTTTTTAAAAATAACCACTTCCTGCCAATTTTGGCTAACAAGCCATTAATTCACTACGTTAGTTAACATAACCACTTAACCCAAACATCTTTTTTATATCATCAGGTATTGGTATTTCATTCTTAGCCAAAGTAATTCCTGGGTATTTTCAAGCGCTAATAACCACAATTTGAGGATTATATTTAATAATTTCGTGTATTTCATTTGTTGATAACTTGTCTAAAATATTTAGAATATCTTCGTTAACATTTTTATTTTTTTTAACGTTCTTCCTTATTTGATACATTACCCAAATTTCATATTGGTTCTTTTTTGATCCAGCTGTTTTAAGCGACGCAATTGTATCGGGTGCAATACCCTCTTCCGTTCTTTCTGGGAATCGAATAATTCGCTTAATTAAACTATCAGACAAACCATAAAACTTGATTTTTTCTTTCACATGATTAGTCCAATAATATTTATCATCATTTTTAATTTCTTTTTTAATCATAGCTTGCTACTAATCCTATTAAAATCTATTTTAACTTATTTTTATATTTTATACAACCATAAAAGGCGCTTAAGCGCCTTTTATGAATCTACGTTTAAAATTAATTCTCAATCCTCTTTCTACAATTTGAGAATATATCTCTTCAACATTAAACAAATCGCTAATGATACTAATGACTTTGTTTTCGTCAAATTCACTGCAAGAAAAAATATCAAACGCGAAATAATTACTTTCTGGTCAGGTATGAATTGAAATATGGGATTCGCTCACTACACACATCCCAGTAATACCAGCTAAATCACCTTTTATTCTCGGTTTAAATTTATAAAATACTGGTTTTACAACCACCGTAAATTTAACTTTCTTAATTATCAAATCAAAGAATTCTCGCATTTTGACAATACTTGCCAAATCTTTACCATCTTTGGTAATAACCTCCAATATCAAATGTTTGCCGTAGTCCATTCTTAGTTAAAAAATTAAAAATTATTAATTTGCTCGCCGTTTATAGTAAATTATTATAGCACAAAAAATATCAAAAATCAATCTTTCGTATCAAGTATGATAAAATAGGGATGAAAAATTAACAAAAATATGTTAGATTTTGACCATTAATAAACAAGCTAAATCTAACAATATCAATATGGATATGAAAACTACAACTCAAATAGTTGAGAAAACAATCAAGAAAACTAACTATCGTAATCTTTCAAGATCAGAGAAAGGCAAAATTCTTAAAGAGCTAACAGACACTACTGGCCTAGCTTATCATTATCTTACTGATAAGATCAAGAAATTGCAGTTTCAAAGCAAAGCAGAATTGATTTTAAGTAAACATAGAACAAAGAATCAGAAGTATGGTATTGAAGTAGTCTTTGCTCTGAAACATTTCTGAAAAGTTTTGAAATATCCTTGTTCTCAAATCTTAGAAAGCTTTCTTAAAGGTGAAGGTTTAAATGATGCTTTAAAACATTTAGCAGTTGGAACTTATTCAAGTGATACAATTGCAAAATTAAGAACCAGTTGTGCTAAAACAATTGATACAAGATTAAAGGATACTAAGGAAAAAAGAAGATTAGCTTTAAAATATCAAGTAAAGCAAGAAGAAGAATTAAAGAAACAAGTAAGAGTAAAATTGTCTTGGGAGTTGAATAGATTAATACCTGGTTTCTTCCAATTTGATTTAGTGGAACACTGTGGTGGTAATGTTTTTGGCCCATTTATCCAGACTTTAGCCTTTGTTGATAGCTACAGTGGTTGATGGGCTGGTATACCGCTAATGAGGGGTGCTAAAGAGCAAGTATTAGCTGCTATCAAAGAATTTAAGAAAGGTTTACCTTTCAAATTGTTAGGTTTGCATCCTGACAATGGTCGACCAGTTCTTAATTGATTAATTAAAAAATTTACTGATACTAACAATATTGAATATACTATGGCTAGACCTTACGAGAAGAATGATAGTCATTTAATCGAATGCAAGAATTTTACTAACGTTCGAAAAATTATTGGCTATTCTAGACATGATACTCTTCGAGAATTTAAGATTATGTTAGAATTGTTTCAAGCTGTGGCTGATCTTAAAAATTACTTTACTCCTAGTATTAAACAAACTAGTAAAATTAGAATTGGAGGTCATATAGAAAGAAAGTACAAAGATATTAAAACACCTTATCAAAGATTAATGGAAAGTGAACATTTGACTTTAGAACAAAAACAAGAATTAACAAAAAGAAAGAATAATCTAAATATCTTTGAGGTATCTGAGAAGATTGATCAATGTATTAATTTACTCTTCAAAACTACTCATAAAAAATACCTTGAAACTGAGAATAAAGACATCTTTGTCGAACAATTTTCATCCTATTTTTTAACTACCCAACGATAACTGTTTCATCCTGATATTTAGATTACTTGACTCGTTCAAGCACAAAACCCTGTCTTTTATATATATTTAAAAATAACAGGGCGAAGTAAAAATACTTCGCCCCACTAAGTAACTAATTATTACAAGTTACTTTTCTCCATACTTTTCAAAATTTTCAGATACAAATTCTCCACTATTTTCTCTTGGGCTTTCCCAGATTTAGCATAGTGGTCTAAACCAGGCGCAGAATTAATTTCTAAAATCCAAAACTTACCCTGTTCTGGCTCTTCACTAATGACACCATCGATCATAAGATCAACACCACATAAACGAAGACCCCTATCTCTGGTTAGTTGTACTGCTAATTTTTTAAACTTAGAGTGTGTCTCTTTTGTCACGTCAATAGATTCTCCTCCAGCAGATAAATTTGCATTATCTAATAAAAAGACCCGTTTCTTCTTTTCTAAAATGGAATTAAACGTTAATCCTTGGTATTTTAATTTCTCAACAATACGAGGATCATCTATTTTAATTTGAGTATCACGACTAGAAGCTACGAATTTCTGTTGTTTCTTTTTAAGGAGTCTAAGAATATTTGATTTCCCATCCCCTACAACACTAAGAGGTATTCTCTCGTACACAGAGATTACTTTCTTATCAACAACAACTAACCTGTAGTCTTTTCCCACGATTCTTTCCTGTACTATCGCGACACGATCAAATTTAAAAATATTATTCATGGCACGATAAAATTCTTTTTTGTTGTGAACCAAAGCTACACCCAATCCTTGGCTTCCGCTGTTAGGTTTTACAATAACGGGAAACCCTAATTTTAATGCATATTTATATGCATTATCAATTTTTCTATATGGCTCGCCAATAATTCTAGCCCAACGATCCGAAAAAAAGGTTTTGCTACCAGGAATAATAGGATAACCCATCTGATCCATAAAAAAATTAGCATAATCCTTATCTCTAGCAATCTCGGAAGAACCGAGGGTATTTAAATCCAAACTAGAATATCTGAAATATCTCTTTCGACCATTCTTAAAAATGATCTGCCCAACAATATTCCATTTAGGCTCCATAATAACTCTTGCCCCAATACGTGGAGCAACTTTTTGAAATACCTGTCCCAATAACGGGGTAATAAGCTTTTTATTCTTTTTATTCATGATAGGCTCCTTTCTTTAAAATCTTTATATCGTTCAAATTAATGTAATATTAAGGTACACGCCTTTTCTTAATATAGCATATCATAATATGATACAATAGTCAACCCTAATTGTTTAGTTATCTACATATTAATTCTCTTATTGTACCACACTTTTAGAGAATTCGCAACCACAAAACTTCTGCCTATAAATATCTAACTCTTTACATAATTCTTTCCCCTTCTCATAAGCAATCTTTTTATCTAAAGACAGCTCAACAAACTCTAACCCATATTTCTCACACAATTTTTTAGCTTCATCAATAATAAATTCTGTATCTTTATACAAATTAGTTTGTAAGGTAGAACAAAAACCATCAAATCCATTATTCTTAGCATACATAATGGATTCTTCCAATCTAAATTTAAAACAAAACTGACATCTTAATTCATTTTCTAAATAACTCTTCAAATCATTATCTAAATTATTCTTTAGATAATCCAATCATACATCATGGTCATTTTTTCCTTCAATAACAGAGGCCCCATAATGCTCCCCAACCTTTTTAACATATTCCAGTCTCTTAATATATTCTTCCTCATATATATTAGGATTAAAAAAGAATAAAGTAATATTAGAAATATTTCCATTACTTTTAAAATAATCTAAAATAGGTAAAGCACAGGGCGCACAACATGTATGTAATAATATTTTACTCATTTTAAATGTGTTTTTGATTAATTTGTTATTTCATTCTTCGCAATGCTTCCATAAGCTGCATATAAAATTTTAAATTATGGATAGAGGCCAATCGTAAAAATAAAACTTCTTTTGTTTTTAATAAATAGTTCAAATAGGCCTTGGTATAATTTTGACAAGTATAACAATCACAATCGGCATCAATCGCCGTAAAATCTTCTTTAAATTTTTCATTACCAATGTTTATGGTTGTATAAAAACTTGTTTTTTGTTTTTCTTGATTATTGAGCAAAGAACTAGGAAAACCCTTACGTCTATTTCAAACCAACAAACGCCCATGCCTTCCTTCTCGAGTCGGAATCACACAATCAAATATATCCCATCCCAGATGAAAACACCTCACCATATCTTCTGGCCTGCCAACCCCCAAAGCAAAACGCAAAGAATTTTCAGGAATAAAATCAGCTGTCGCCTGTAACACTTCTTCCATAAAATTTCCATCATCGTCAATATGACGAGCGCCAAACCCATAACCATCAAAACCAATTTTAACTAGTTCTTTGGAACAATACTCTCTCAAGTCAATATAGCCACCACCTTGAATTACTCCAAAAATGAGTGGACGATTTTTATCAGTCATTTTTCTTTTTTTTATTTGTCGATTGTATTCATCTTTGCATATTTTTGCTCAAGCAATTGTTCTTAACACTGCTTTTTCAATATTTTTTTTGCTATAACTATTTGGTGATGGATCATCCAAACATACTATCATATCAACCCCCAAATCAAATTGAATTTGAATAGCTTTTCGCGGTGTTATTTCGTATTTTTTACCATCAATCGGCGATTGAAAAATAACTTTATCGTCTGTAACTTTACCCATTTTAGGATTTTTATGGATCAAAGAAAAAATCTGATATCCACCGCTGTCGGCTAAAAGTGGTTGAGATCAATTCATAAAATTATGAATACCGCCACTTTTTTTTATTATCTTACAACCGGGCTGCAAATAAAGATGGAGAGTATTAACTACCATTGGCCCAATTTTAATTTTTTCCAAATCGGCTTTCGAAAGCGAACGCACAAAACCACGCGTCGCATCAGGCATAAAAAATGGTGTTTTGACCACGCCCTGTTCAGTTTTCAACTGGCCAAATCTAGCTTTGGTTTTTTTTGACTTTTTAATAATCTTAAACCTGTTTAATTTTACGCTTTCTTTTAATTTTTGGTTTTTAGTTTGCATCATTATATTTTTATTTTTGACTTTTGATTTTGCTACACTATCATCATACTCTCCCCAAAACTATAAAATTTATATTTCTTTTTTATTGCTTCTTTATAAATTCTAAGGATTTCGTTCCGCGATAAATCAAAATCTTTTTGGTAATCCATCAAAAAAGCAGCTACCATCATCAATGGTGTCGATCGAGAAAAATGAAAGTTAGTAATAAACTTGTCAATCGATTTAAATTTGTAACCAGGATAAATAAAAATGTTCGTTTTTTTGACATTATCTCTAAACTTTTTGCCATTATAAGCAGATTCTAACGTTCTAACTACCGTTGTTCCTACGGCTATAATATTTTTTCCTTGATTTTTATATTGAGTTAATCTTTTAGCCGTATTTTTATCAATTGACAAATATTCAGTGTCCATTCGATGGTCTTCAACACGATCAACTTTAATTGGCTTAAATGTCCCCAAGCCAACATTCAACGTTATATATTCAATTTTAACTCCTTTGGTCTTTAACTTTTTGATTAATCTATTAGTAAAATGAAAACCAGCGGTTGGCGCCGCACAAGAACCTAAATTTTTAGCATAAACTGTTTGGTAATGATTTTGATCTTTTTGGCTTTTTATATATGGTGGTAGAGGCATATTGCCTAATTCATAAATTTTCTTTCATAGCACTTTGCCCTTAGCGTTAAATCGAATCTTAATATTATCCACATCATTATAAATCACCCCCGTTAAAATTATTTGCTTATTTTTTTTAAATACAATCTGACTATGATTATTCAATTTTTTATTGGTTAATATGTATCATTTTTCAATAACTTTTGTTGAAAAATCATTATCCACTGGATTTAATAAAAAAATTTCAACTTTGCTACCTGTTTCTTTTTCACCCATTAATCGTGATGGAAAAACTTTGGTATCATTCAATACTAGCACATCATTTTTATCCAAATAATCAACAATATCCGAAAAAATACGATGCTGTATTTTTTTAGTATCGCGGTTATAGATCAAAAACTTGCATTTATCTCTTGGTAACACCAATTTTTGACTAATTAATTTCTTGGGTAAATCATAATCAAATAAATCAATCTCCATTGATCATTTTTAAATTATTTTGATTATTTTATCACAAATACAAGACAAAATCAATGAAAATCCGTGAGAACTTTCACGGATTTTCGTTGAAGTTATCAGCTACTATTTAATACATAATTGATGGCGCCACAATACCTCCCCGTGGATCAATAGTAATTGTCCCTGGATTTTCAATCACTGGGCTATAAACATTATTTAAATAAGGTGTTTGAACTTGGGAGTTTACTACTCCATATCATTTGCAATTACCACGGTCACATCCGCAATAAACATTATCTGGTTTTAAATAGCAATCCTGTCAATCACAAGTTACGTTAATTGTTCCATCACTTTTGGCCTGACAAATTACACCCGCACAACCAGTTGCCACTTTACAATCATCGTCGCTATTACACACCGTTTCGGTCTGCAAACCACAAAAACCATTTATATTTGTTTCTTTTAGATTCACTGGCAAAACTGGATTTGTGCCAGGATTATTATCAGGTGGAACTATTGGTTCCGTTGGACAAGGACAAGCCACATTGCATTTCGCAATTGTTCCCGCTTGTTGGGCTAAACATATATTTTTATAAGTTTTATTATTAGCTCCGCAAACCGGTTGATATGTTTCTGGACAAGTAATAGTTGGTGGGTTAGCTTCACACGGACAAGCTCCCACACACTTAACTTTAGTGTTAGCTTTTTGTGCTTCACATCTATTCTGATAAGTTTTACCATCAGTCCCGCAAACTAATTCCAAAATATCGTTACAAAATTGATCAGGATTATAAATATCTGGCATAGCTAAACAATTACCATCTTGGCAAACACATTTTAGATTATCAAAAGTATCAGTGCAGGTTTTACCAGTCATTTTTAATTGATTTAGCATTGTTTGTTCAAAACATTCAGCTCCGCATAATTGGCAATCATCTTCAAAACTGCACTTTCCCGGATTGGGCGATGGCATAATTGGCATACTTGGCACACTTGGTTTAGTTCGACATGGACATTTGCCAAAACAATCTGCTACTGTATTGCATCTAATTGCTTCACAAGGATTAGCATAAGTTTTTCCATCCTTACCACATACTGGAGTATTGTCTTCTTGACAACTCATACTAACATTACACCCATCAACGGTTGGCGAATTTTTATCATCCACTAAAATACATTCGTGAGTATTTTTATTGCAAACACACCCACGCGCATCATTCATTAAAATTCAATTTAAAACATTGAAATCATATCCGCCCGCCCTCAGCACACATCCTTCGCCGTCATAAAAACAATCTTGGTCTTGGTTACAACCTAACAAAAAGCCAACATCCGAAGGATTTTGCAAAACGCATTTACCTTCTCGACAAACTAAATTACATAAAGGATTCTGAGCGGTGCAACAATCTGAATTCTTGCTACACACACCTCATTTTGATAAATCCGTGTCAAACTTTGGCAAGAATAAATCAGTATTAATATTACTTTTTTTAGCACACTCTTTACGACAATAACCTTTCACAATATAACTAAAGCCATTGATACCAATTACTTCTGTGCCAGTTGGTTGAGGAAACGATTTATAAGTATCGGAAATACATTCAATCAATCCTTCGCAACATTTATCTAAAACTTTTGATGCTAATATACTACCAACTAACAACGGCTCACCTTCTGATATACAATCGTCTTTTTCAAATACTTTGCCAGTAATATCGCTCGGAATACCATCTAATCCATAGCAATAAGCTTTTACTGTATAAATATAACCCTGAATATTAACCGTTGGCCTTTCTTCAAATTTTACAGCTAAAGCTTCGTACGCTTTCATCCCCTCACAACACACTTGTGGTTGTAATGGCGCGTTTTCTCGATTTTCCACAATTGGTTTACCATAACCAACACACTTGCCCTGACGTTCTGCCGTATTATCATATTGTTTCAATTCAATCGTTCCATCAGGATTAGTAATAATGCTTGATTTATTAGTCACTGAAATTAATCCACTACCTTTAAAATAATTAGAAAAAGAATTGGCGATGGATTCAATAAGGCCACGGCGATTATTAATGTGAATATAGCTTGCTTCAATTAAAAATATTTTTTCGGTTTTATAATCATCAATTTTATTGGTGGTTTCATCAATTATTTTACCAGTTACCGTTGCATAATCACCTATCTGCAACTCTTCCACCTTAATGGGTTCGCCTTTAATAGTTTCTAATTTAGTATTATCTAATATATTAACACGATAAGTAATCGTCTCGGTTTTAACTCGAATTTTTAACATATTAATAATTGTACTTCTAAATTTAGTTAAAGTTGAACTGCCATTGATGACTAGTCAATTATCTTCTATGCTAATACCACTAATACTACCACTTTTGGTAATCATATTATTAGCGGTTGCTGAATTATATTTATTATTGTTTTTGTCAATCGCAAGGACTACCCCGCTTTGACAAACCAATAACGAAATAATCAAAAATGTTAATATTTTTTTCATAATAAATCATTAATAATTGTTAATGATATTATATAAAATTATTGCATTCTTGTCAACAAAAATTTATTATTCGAGATGAAAAATTCTCAAAATAATTTGACTCATTGCCCCGAGAAAACAAATTCCCCCTACCATTATCACTATTCAATTCGGTAAATTCAAATTATAAGGCGCGGTTGTCTGTTTTTTATCTCTTACTTTTAAATACATTAGCAAAACCATCACTGCCACCATACCACCAATCACCCCACCGGTAAGCGACATCAAATCATCAACTTTATTAATATCCAACAACAAAAATAATAATGGCAAAAACATACTAATTACATAACTTAATCATTTATTGCAATTCACATCGCAAATCAACATATCCTTATAATAATTAATAAACACAATGTAAGAAGTAACCACTGCTAACAAGCCAATTAACGCCCCCGTAATTAATATATTTCTGCCCAAAAATGGTATTAACCCCGTAAAAGTATCGACTGAAGTTCCTCCACCCGATAACAAACTAACTGAATTCATAAAAATAAAGAAAATAATAAACACGCTCATATAACTCAAAATCACTGACCATTTATAAGTTTTCTTGCTAGCTTTTTTATTTTTTAAAAACGTAAACATCATCGGCATAGCCACTAAACCATCAACAGCAAAAAATATCACTCCATACGATACATACCAAAAATTAGTAATCATCTGATAATTATATTGCACATTGTTCAAATTAACCTGGCCAAAACACATCCCCGCCAAAATTACCATCAATCCGACCAATAAAATAGTTAAGGTAAAATTCAGTTTACTGGCAATTGACAACTTAATAAATAGAAACATATTCAAAACTAGTCATACTAATAAAAAAGTATAAGGTTTAATATAATTAAAATTATCACCCATCAAAATATGCAGAAATTTATTAGCTAAAACTATATAAATTAACAACGAAAAAGCGTTTGAAAAAATGCTTACAAAATTGAAAAATTTTTTAACCGGTTTCCCTAAATAATGACCAGCATAACCTGGTAATCTCATCTCCTTGTTAGTTTTTGCAATTATTTCGCCAAATACTAAATGCAGTAAGCACATAATAACACACAAAAATGCCAATCACCCATTGGTTATTAACATACCAGATTTAATATTTACATATGGCAAAACAAAAACGCCACCGCCAATTATGGTTCCGATTAATATCGCCATCGCTTCAAATGTCAATGGCCAACTTATTTTTTTATTCATTTTAAATATTTACAATCCTATTTTAAAAAGATCTTGTCACCAACTTTAGCTTTATCACTTAGTTTTATACCAACAATTTCGCCCTTTTTGGCACTATTAATGTTTTTATGCTCAATTTGGATAGAATCAACTACTTGTTCAAAATCAGTTGTTGACCCTAAAATATGGATATTGTCACCGACTTTTAAAGTATCGGCCAACTCTAAAATAGCCACATCAATCTTTTCAAATATATGAGTAATCTTACCTATTTCTTTTTCCATAATTATTAAATTTATTTTATTAACTTAGTCGACCTACAATTATAACGTTTGATTGCTTTTCGCTTGCGGTGGTATATAATTTGGATCAGTTGGCAACACAAAATGAAAAGTTGTACCTCGCTGTTCAATCGATTCTAATCAAATCTGACCACCATGATTTTGAATGATATTTTTAACAATATAAAGCCCTAACCCAATACCATTGGTATGCGATTTCATAACTGTTGGCGAACGATAAAATTTTTCAAAAATAAGTTCAAATTCTTTTTCGTTAATACCAATGCCCGTATCGGACACCGATATTTTAATAAATGGTTTGTTTTTTACTTGTTCGATTTTTATGCCCACTTCACCATTCACAACATTATATTTAATTGCATTGTCAACAATATTATTAATAGCCATCTTAATTTTTTCTTTATCCATCACAAATTTTGGCACAACAAAATCTGGTGGATACACAACAAATTTTATATTTTTTTCTTGAGCCCGAACCACCAAAGAAGTCAAAACTTCATTAATAATCTCCATAATGTCGCCCAATGCAAAATTATAACCAAATTTTCCATCTTCGATACTAGCCGCTTTTAGTAATTCGTTTATTGTGTTTGACATATCGCTCAAAGTAGCCAAGGTTTGCTTTAAAATTTTCTCTTGATTAGGATTAATATCGCCCAATTCCTTTTTATACAAAACTTCTGCGCCTCAAGTCGCACCTGTTAGTGGTGTACGTAATTGGTGAGCCACAATGGTAATAAAATCAGATTTACTTTTCATTAATTGATTTTCACGAGTTCGATCTTTTATAATTTTAACAAACCCAAAACTATGATCATATTGATTTTCAACGCGAGTAGTAATTAGCTCCAAAATAAATTCGCGCGGCTTAAACATTTTGATTTGAATTTTAGATGGGTTCGTTTCCGCTGATAAACGACTCATTTCTGGTGATAGTGATGGAAACAAAATTTTTGTTAAAATCATATATTTTGGATCACTATTCATTTCCGGTGTAATCTTTTTGCCTAATAAATCTTTTCTATTGATTCCACAAAGCGTTTCTAATGCTTCATTTACTAAAGTAATTTTAAACTGATCGTCATAAGCTACCAGAGCATCATTCATTGAAGCAATCATACCATTAACTTGGCTTTTTTCTAATTCAATCTTGTTGACTCTAAAAATAGCATCAATTAAAAACAGTTCAACTAATACTATTACCCCTATCATTGCTACCCAAATATAATCGATTATATTAGTTTCACCTTTAACAATTTTAAACAAAACATTGACTAGTAAAACCATTTGTAACATTAATAATGCTCAAAATGATCAAAATTTAGTAGCCAATTTTATTTTTTCAAAAAATTTTTTCATAATCAATTCACTATTTATTTTTAACCTATATTCTAAAAAAATTAGTAATTACATTGTATCATAAAAATCAAATATTATTAACCCCCCCCAACACAACTTTCCATCAGGATGTTATACTTTTAATTCTCCTCAATTCTTAGCTCTAGTTTTGTCCACTTTCAACAAAATACCAAGTTCATTTTCTTCCATCATTTTGTCAATAATATTAAATATTTCTTTATCTTGAACGTTTGCTTTTACCTCAAATATTAGTTCATCATGAATTTGTAAAATCAATCGAATATCATTTTCAAAATGATTCGCTTTTAAATATTCATCGATTTTTATCATGGCCTTTTTAATAATATCAGCCGCTAATCCTTGAATTGGCATATTAATCGCAATTCTTTCTTCAAAAGCTGCCTGAAAACCAAAACCACCGATAAATGGCAAAAATCTTTTACGCCCATATAAGGTTTCACAATAACTTTTTTCTCTTGCTTTCAATTTTAAACCATCAATAAATTTTCTTAATCCTGAATAAATTTCAAAATATTCTTCCGCAAAAATTCTTGCCTCCTCTTTTGAAATACCAGCTGATTGAGCAAACGACCTTACTCCCATACCATAAATAATGCCAAAATTAAGTGCCTTAGCTTTATTTCTTTGTTCTCTCGTCACCTTGTCATAATCAATATGATTAACCAAGCTGGCGGTATACCGATGAAAATCTTTACCAGTTTCAAACGCATTAAGCATAGTTTTATCATCAGCCAATTTGGCGGCAATTCTTAATTCCATTTGTGAATAGTCAAAAGAAATTAAATCATAACCTTCACTTGCTTCAAAAGCTTTTCTCACCAACTTTCCATTATCACCTTTGGTAGGAATATTTTGTAAATTGGGCGTATCTGACGATAATCTACCCGTGGCTGTTCCAGTTTGAACAAAAGTAGTATGAATTTTATTATTTTCATCAATAAAATTAGGTAAAGTATCTAAAAATGAATTTTCTAATTTTTTAAGTTCTTTAAATTTTAGGATTTTAGCTATCGCCGGATGACTGTCAATAATTTTTTCTAATTCATCGCTATTAGTCGAAATATTTTTGGTAGTAGTTTTGGCTAATCCCTTTGTCGATAATTTCAATTTATTAAATAGAACTTCCGATAATTGCTTTGGTGAATTAATATTAAATTTTTCTTGAGTCAAATCATAGATTTCTTCTTCTAAAGTTAAAATTTCTAAATGAATTTTATCTTTAACTTTTTTAAGTTCCTTTATATTCAGCCCAATCCCCTGCTTTTCCATCTTAACTAAAATTGGCGTTAACGGTTTTTCAATTTCATGCAATACTCTGTCCAATTTCAAATTAATAATTCGATTATCAATCACATTCATAATATTATCAAATAAATTTATCCAATCTTCCAACTCATAATTTTGGACAAAGCTAATTGACTTATCACTTTTAATATTAAATTTTTTAACTAAGGCCTCAATTGAATAATCTTTTCTATCTGGATCAAGCAATCAAAAAGCAATTTTAAAATCATAAAACAACACTTCTTTAAAACTATCAAAATATTTATGATAAAGATTTTTGCTATCATAAGTAAAAGGCACTATTTTACCTAAAGATATGGCTGGTATTCAATTAATAGTTTTGAAAATGTTTCATTGATCATCACTTTTATAAAAACTGACCAAACCATCGCCGGGTAGATTTAAATGTTTATTTTCAAAAATAAACAAGTGACTATGTTGCTCATCAAACCCTTTAATAAATTCAACACCTGAATCAATTTCTTTTATTTTTATAACCTTTCTAACAGCTTTTTTATCCTTTTGATTACTCTCACGATCATACCCATTTAATTTGACCACCAACGAGTTAAATCCTTTTTCTCTTAAAAATGACAAAACTTTTTCTTTACTTTTAAAATCAAATTTTATATCTTCCATTGTCACCTCAACGTCTACATCTTTCTTTATCGCCGATAAATGACGACTAAACATTGCCTCATCTTCATTTTCTTTTAAAATGGTTAACAATTTTTTATCTTTGGCACTGATATTACTCTCTGATAAATAGCTATCAATGTTTCGGTATAATTGATCTAAACTCTGATATTTATTTAAAATCTCTATGGCGGTTTTTTCACCTATACCTTTTACCCCCGGAATATTATCGGATGGATCGCCTTTTAAAGCTTTAAAATCAACAAACTGGTCAACTCTCAAATTATATTTATCTTCAAATGCTTTGATATCATAAACCACACTATTACTAATGCCCTTCTTAAGAGTTCAGACATTCACTTGTTCGGTTAACAGCTGTAATGTATCTAAATCGCCAGTCACCACAATAATATTAATATCTTCATCTTTAAATTTTTCGCACACCGTGCCGATAATATCATCAGCTTCAAATCCTTCTTTTTCGAGTATCATTACACCAAAACTTTTCAAAAAATCTTTGACCATTGGTATCTGCTCATAAAAATTATCTGGATTTTTCTTGCGTTGTGCCTTATATTCCTCAAATTCTTCGTGCCTAAAAGTTTTTCCTTTTACGTCAAAAGTCGCCACAATATAATCGGGCTTAATATCATCTATCGCTTTAAGAAATATCAAACAAAATCCATAAACCGCATTGACCAAAACTCCTTTGGGATCAACTAAACCTGGTAGCGCGTGATACGCTCGATGAATTAAAGCATTACTATCAACAACCATTAATGTTTTTTTGTTAACCTCCATACAAACTTTTTATATTATATTAATCATAATATAGCATAGATTTAAACAAAAAAACAACTTGACTCACTTGATATTTTTTACATACCTAAAAATTTCATTAACCCAAAGACCACCAACGCCGGTCAAACCAAGGCCTTGAAAATGCCTAATACTATAGCCCCCAAGCTATGAGCCGTAGACACAAAATAAACTAAAGCCCCAATTAAGCCAATACTATAAATCACATTACGATTATTGCTACTAAAATCAATTTTCTTTCCACCACAACATTTTAAATTTTCACAGCCTTTGCCATTGCCTTCTTCTCTTAATACTTTTGGATTTTCATTGGTACTATTTTCATTTTCCATATAATCAATTTTAATTTTTAACAATAAATCAGTTGCCTGCTAATAAACATTATTATGCCCATTCACAATCTTTATACTATTTTATAAGCAAAGTCATAATTTATCTTTACTATTTATTATAATCTTTATCATAATCAGGCCCATTCCTTTCTCTAAGGCCATTATTAAACCTCTTTAAAATTTTAGCATTTCTTGGCTCTGTCACTCTATCAATAATATCTTCGGGTATTGTTTGACCATTAATATATAAAAGTGTGCCTTCTATGTATGCCAACCAATCATCTTTTGATCCACCCTGTTTAGCATCTTCAAGCGAATTTTGAAAAAATTCTTTTGCTTCTTCAGTGTTCTTATTAGCTAATTGCTGAGCAACATGAAACTCAAAAAAACTTAATAATCTATGGTAACCTTTAACAACTTCGGGATTAAGCGTCTGAACAAAGTCAACAACTTCTTTATCTTTTAAAAAATCGACATTGTCTTTAGCCAATTCTCTCGAAGGGGTTGATTGATCGAATTCAATTAATTGTTTGGCAATAGCTTCAAGCGACATATCACCACTGACCAACCCCTCTTTCAATAATTCATATCTTTTATTTTCTTTATTTTCTTTATTTTGAATTTGCTCAAATTTGTTCATAAATATTTATTTATTGTTCAATATCACTATTAACTATCTCACTATTTTATACCTTTTAAACCATTAACAACTCTAAAAATTCTCATTGTATCTTTGCTTTTATATTTTCAAGCGAATTTTAAAGTTTATTACTATAATAACTATAACAAATTTTCAAATTTTTAGCAATTTTACTATATCTCATTTCTTTTTTCACCAAATTTTTTATATTACCATCCACCCTACGACAATTATTGATTGATTAATGATCGTCGAATTTTATCAAATTCTTTAATCAAACCTGCTCGATCAAATTCTTTTACTGTATTCTCAGGATAATTACTAACGTTAGTGGTATGTATAAAATAACGTACTGCCACACATGGATTTGTACCAACTATTGCTCAAACATTTTCTTCATAACTATTACCCGCCGCACCTTGGACATTAGTAGCAAAAGAATACTCAATCCCATTATCGGTTATAGTTTTGAGCTCGGTGGTATCAATAAAAAGATTAGCTTTACAATCTAAAATTGATGGGATAATTTCAACTGAAACACCAGTGTCAAAACTCGACAGATTATTGCCCGAAGACAATGTGCTAGGAATAACAAATTTCACCCCACTAATATCTTTCCCTGGACCCAAAGCTTGATATTGATAATCAGTATTTAATAAATAATCAGCCGGATAACGAACCGAGAAACCAGCATTACTATCCAAATAAATATTTGGTAAATTGCCTATATCCTTTGCAATAACTATACACCCAATATAGCTCTTCTCAATATTGTTCTCTAACACCAATGCTCCGTTCCCTTTGCTTCAAAAAACGAAAGATTCATCAACATTAGCATAGCGACCACCATCTGCTGAAATAGTTTGCGATAAATCAAATTTTCGACCATCACTTAGTGTCAATTTGACACCGCCAGTTGGAATTGGCATTTCGCCGGTTTTTACTATTTTGTTTTCTCCTTTATAATAGCTTGCTTCTATTTTTTTATTATCTTTACACATATATGTAACCACATTAGTCAAAACTAATGACGATGTAACCTTGTTTTTGCTACTGACAATATATCATATTGCGGTGCCAACAAGTATAATTATCAAAACAATACTAATCAATACTTTTTTCATATTTCAAATTTAAATATTCTTATATATATCTTACTCCTCTTGCTCATTTAATACAAGCGAAACTTCCATTTAAAAATAATGGGCTTTAAACAACTGACTATTTCAAATCCTTGATTTTTGCAAGAAAATATAGTAATATATCGTATAACCAATTGCGGGATCGTCTAATGGTAGGACATCGGCCTTTGAAGCCGAGTATCTTGGTTCGAATCCAAGTCCCGCAGCACTAAACAACTCCCAATCATTAAATCGGGAGTTTTAAATTATTTGATTGTATTGTATTTACTAAACACTAAAATCTAAGATCTAAATACTGCTATTCTTTTTCTCATACCCTTCTGCTTGCAATTTAAACGCTTTAGCATATTTACCATTTAGCGATAATAATTCTTCGTGTGTGCCCTGTTCCGCAATATTGCCTTTGTCAATCACAATAATTCTGTCGGCATTTCTGACCGTTGAGAAACGATGTGAAATAATCACTACCGTTTTATTCTTAAAGAATTTATAAATATTATTAAATATTTTATACTCCGCTTCCGCGTCAATTGAAGCCGTTGGTTCATCAAATATCACTAACCACGGATTTCTATAAAACAATCTTGATATCGCAATTTTTTGTCATTGACCAGTGCTTGGTCTAATGCCACCATTATAACTTTCATTCAACAGTTGATCATATTTTTTAGGATATTCACTAATAAATTTATGGGCATCGGCTTTTTTCGCCGCCTCTTTAACTGCCATTTTGTTAGTGATCTTTGTTACATCACCCAATAAAATATTTTCCTCAGCCGTTAATGCACCATATTCCCCAAAATCTTGTGACAATATACCAACATTTTTATAATAAGTATCAATTTCAAGATCGTCAATATTATCATTATTGATCATAATATTTCCATTGTTTACTTGATAAAACCTCAACAATAATTTAATTAAAGTTGTTTTGCCAGCACCATTATGACCAACAATCGCTATTTTCTCACCTGGCTTAATTTCCAAATTTAAATTTTTTAAAATTAGTTTACTAGTGTTTGGGTATTTAAAACTAATGTTATCGCAAACAATTTTCGGCGGATTTTTAAATGTTTTTAAT
Source organism: Patescibacteria group bacterium (assembly GCA_022705625.1). Taxonomy (GTDB): domain Bacteria; phylum Patescibacteriota; class Minisyncoccia; order UBA6257; family JAKLIH01; genus JAKLIH01. The sequence continues at coordinate 6,101 of JAKJEE010000003.1, read as the reverse complement.
TTAATTTTGCCATCTGGAAAACTGGGCTTCAAATTAAAGAATTGATAGGTGTCGTCAATTCTCAATGCCATTTCGTATAGCGATGTTATTCCCGAAAACATACTATTCATATTCCTCTCAAATCTTTCCACCATGCTTATATAGAAGTATAACTGACCAACTGACAGTTTCTGAACAATAATTTTGTTAATAATATTAATAATCGCTCAACAATACAAGATAGCATTAACAACTTCAAATCCATTGTATCAAAAATACATTTTTTTGCGGATACGCAATCATCCTTCCAAATACACACTAATTAAACTATTGTATTTTTCTTTTATATAGTTAGCTGCATTGTGAATTGTTAATTCAATCAAACTGGTTTTGCTTAAAATATATTCCAATATATGATTAAATAATCTTCGATTTTCTGTATTTTTAAATCCATATTGATACATTTCCTTAGTCATTCGCATTAATGGTATATTTCTCAAAACAACCCATGCCACGATGATTAGCAATACATTTGGCATAAAATAAAAAATAGCAACGCCTGAAATTATAACGTTAATAAAATCGGCCACCACCGTTACAATTTCATTAAACAAATTTGAAACCTGATGAATTTCACTCATACCTCGATTAATCACATTGTTTTTATCTGGATCTTCCATCACTGGCACTCCCAAATTTTTATAGTGCTCATACAAGAATATTTCAGCTTGATAATAAAATAATTGGCTCATTTTATTAGTCAAATATCATCGAATTAATGATATCACCGCTGATATAAATGAAAAACCCGCTAACATCAATACATAGGGAACCACATCGGTAATATTTCCCTGTTTTTGTAAAATTTCCACCACCACGTTAATAATTTTGGCAATAATCAAAAAATCAACCATCGCGGTTAAACGAATAAGCACTTGAAATATAAATAGAAAAACACCAGAAACCCTATCTGGCTTAATATACATCTTAAAAGCAAATCAAGATATCTTTAACATCTGTTTAAAAGATATTTTTTTGTCGACATATTCTTCCATAAGAAATCAATTCTTTAATATTTTTAAACACTACCTGTCATTCAAACTATTTTCTTTATTCTCAAAATGTTTTATTATTCTTCTCCAATTCATTTTTAATACACTTATAACATAAACATTTATACTTATCTTCCGCACCAACTTCTAATCGATCATTCGAACACTGCACAAATTTATGATTATATTTTCCTCTACCACCACACTCCACACATACCCCATGCATTTTGTGAACATTGTCGGCTATACCCATAAGATAAATTGTATTGTAGAACGGCTCACCCATAAAATCCATATCTAACCCCGAAGCCACGACCGTCTTCCCCATATTTATCATCCGTTTTACAACCTTACCCAAATTATTATCAAAAAAATGGACTTCATCAATGCCAATAATATCCACTTTATCAATATGCTTAAGAATTTCTTCTGAATTTTGTACCATAATCGCCGGCATAATTGTGCCGTCATGAGTTTTTTCTACATTATCACCATCCCTTTTGTCAAATGAATGTTTAAAAATAGCCGTTTTAAATCCTGCTATTTTAAATAATTCTAAATCTTTTCTCAGAGCAGTGGTTTTGCCCGAAAACATACTGCCACAATAAATAGTAATTGTGTTGATATTGTTTTTCATAAAGATTTATCTTTTTTAATATATTTGAATATTGAAACTTCTCTTTGTATATTGCTACACCACCACACTAACTTTACTGGATATATGCTATAATTTGTTTAAAATATTTATATCCATTAACTAACATTACAATCCTGCTGTAAAGTTAGTGTGGTGGGGATATTGAATTTCGTTTAGAATATTAGACCACAGGTCCGTTCATAAAAATGAAATTTTTATGATTAGGGTTATTAGAGTATTAGGATATTATATTCTTATTCATTCACTTTTCCATCTAAATACTTCGACACCGCAAACACGGAAGCAATAATACCAATCACCATACCAAAACCAATTTGAGCCAAGACCAACACAAAAATATTAGAGAAAAAATAGCTAGTAATACTGATATTGCCGAGAAAAGCATCAAATTTTCGGCCAATAGTTAAAATCAGTGGTATATAACAAATTGCCGACAATAACGCCGCGATTATACCATAAAAACATCCAGCCAAAACAAACGGACCTCTCACAAATCAGTTGGTAGCTCCAACTAATTTCATTATATTGATTTCTTCTCGCATTGAATAAATAGCAATTCTAATCGTATTAAAAGCAACTATGACTGCTACTGCGGTTAACACCACTGTAATCACCATCGATCCAATTCTCAAACTATTTATTAAACTAGTAGTTTTATTTAATAAATCCCTATTTTCAGTAAAATTAATATTAACTAATTTATCTTTAAAAACTGATGTTTCCACATACGCCAAAACATTTTCATAATCTTTAGCATCTTTAATTTTAATATTCACTGATGCGGATAATGGATTTTCACCAATTTCTTCTAAAGCTTTGATCACGGTATCATTATGACCATATCTTTCCTTAAAAAATTCTAAAGCTTTGTCGCGAGATACATATTCAGTTTTAACCACACCAGCAATCTTGCCAAGTTGTTCTTGAACTAATAAAATTTCACTTTCTTCAATAGTGGGTTTAAAATAAATACTAATATCAATTTTATCTTTTAAACTATCAATAAAACGATTAGATGCATAATTCATTATCAAAACTCCCGTAAAAACTAGAATACTTAAAAACATAGTTACAATTGTAGCAATTGTTAATCAGCCATTGCGTTTAAATATTGATTTTCCTTTGGAAAAAATTCTTTTTAAAGTTGTGCTAATTGGCGTACTCATAAAATTTAATTTATTTTATTATTGTATTATTATATTTTATTAATCTTTAATCTTTGATCTTTGATTTTCTCTTTGGGCATTGTATATTGAATATTTTCTTTGGATATTGAATATTGAATATTGTAATTTCTTTTCGGATATTGGAATTTTTATTTTTTGACTGGCGCCTGCCCCCACATTAACTTTACTGGATACATAATATAATTTGTTTAAAATGTTTATAGCCCTTAACTAATATTACCATTCTAATGTAAAGTTAGTGTGGGGGACTTTTGACTTTATTTTGAATATTGGATATTGGAATTTTTATTTTTGACTTTTGACCTTTGACCTTTGACTTTTATAAAATGTACTTTCCCTTCTCCTCATCTCGCGTAATAATTCCATTTTCTAAAGTAATGACTCGTCTGCCCAAGGTATTAATAATTTCTTTGTCATGAGTTGATAAAATAACCGCGGTTCCCAGTTCATTAATTTTAAGTAATAGCCTAATAATTTCTCAAGTATTAATTGGATCCAAGTTACCAGTTGGTTCATCCGCTATCAACACATCTGGTTTTTGAATAATGGCTCGCGCAATGGCAATTCTTTGCTTTTCACCAATTGACATTTGATGAGGAAAATTATTAGCTCGATCTTGAAGTCCAACCAATTTTAAAACTTCTGGCACTTCATCTTTTATTTTTTCATCATTATAACCAGCTACTTCCAACGAAAAAGCCACATTTTCATAAGCCGTCAATTTTGGCAATAATTTAAAATCTTGAAAAACCACACCTATTTGTCTTCTCAAAATTGCAATTTCGTTAGAATTCATTTTTGCAACGTTTCGGCCATTAAAAAACACTTCCCCTTTTGAAGGTTTTTCTTCAGCAAAAAGTAATTTTAATAGCGTTGTTTTTCCTACGCCGGATTTTCCAACAATTGACACAAACTCATCATCAGCCACATCAAATGAAATGTCATCCAGCACCAAGCAATTATTATCGTAAACTTTTGTAACATTTTGATAAGACACTAAAGCCATAAATATTTTTTAGATTTTAACGTGAGTATATTTTAACAAATAAAAAAATAAAACGCAAGTATTAGAATAATAATCTCGCGTTTTATTAATTGTTATTTATTCTTCTTTTTAAACAAATTCTGTGTACTCGCCGCTTTTGGACCTTCGGACTTGTGATATAACGATTTCTTTCTATCTTGGTAAGATAATTCACATGGACTCGACAATCATTCAACGGCAATTTGGCAAATATACATATCGGGATAAAGCACTATTGGTATTTCCGCTTGATTACTAATTTCAAGTGTCAAAGTGCCTTCAAACCCGGGATCAACAAATCCAGCCGTATGCACCAACAGTCCCATTCTGGCTAAACTACTTTTACCTTCGGCTCGGACAGCAATTCGATTTGACAATGCCATAAACTCTTTGGAACTAACCAAAACAAAGCGATTCGGATGTAAAATAAACCCCTTTTTCTTGTCCACTATTTCCGTATCCATAATTCTATTAAAATCAATTCCTTTTTTCAAATCAAGCACTGATTCTGATGTATGTTTAAAGGTTTTAAAAATTGGGCCCAATTTTAAATCAATTGAAGCCGCTTCAATTTGTTCAGAATTTAATTTTTCTCTAAAAGTTAAATCACCATCTTTGATGGCTTTTTTAATATCCTTATCGCATAAAATCATATTGGCTATTTTAATAATTTATTAAACTACCAAAATGTAACAAGATTTTAATTTTTATGCAATACTTCGATACCACATAATGTTATAACCGCTTTGACAAATACAAAATTTAGTCATTATCTAAAAATCCAACTATTCATTGATCAATATTTTTTGTTTTTTGCCATTCTTTTTTCATTTTCGCTGCTAACAATCGATGCTCAGGATAGCCAAGCTCTTTCCCTGGTTTAATTAATTCTTTAAACGCCGACGTATTAATTACAACCGTATTAAAAATTTCTGCGATCATTCATCATTTTTCTCTTAATTTCTTGTTCTTAGTTTTTTTGAAAAAATAATCAATAAAAATAAAATGCAACATTTCATGCACAATTATTTCTCGGTATTTTTCTGGCCTTCAAGCAAATATTTGTCATTCCTTATTTTTTCAAAACACTGGATTGCAATTTATTACTGACATATAGCCAACATATTTTCCTTTTGGTCATTGGTAATCATCAAAAATCTGTGTTACTGCTTCAAAAAATTTATCTTTTATTGTATTCCATTCTTTATTGACATTAAACAAATCATTTTTTAGTATTTTGCCATAGTTTCTATAATATTTATTAAAATATTTGTCGATATATTCCGTTTTTTCTTTTTTAGTTTTTAAATTGTTTATTTGTCTCAATTCTGGATGAATCTGCAAAATTGATTTACGAAAATCAATCCCTCCTGCTTTAACATCCAAAAATTTTAGGCACATTTTTTTGTCTAATTCCTTATCAATTTTAAATGTCACTTTCGGATATTTCATTTTTATTTTATTATTATTTTAATTACAACATTATAAAATATAACCAACAAAAAAACAACCGCCCAAACCAAAATGTTTGGGCGGTATTTTACATCTTAGTGTGCTTGACTAGAAATAATTGGCACTGTTTCTCTTCAACGTATTTCGGGTGCAATCGTTAATTTTAATCATGGCGGGGCTTCTTCGCCATTAGTAAATTTTCTCATTCCTGTAACTGGACCACCAAATACTGGATCAGTACAATGCATACTTATAATATAGTCACCTGGCTTAAGTCCTTTGGTATCAAGAGCTACCGAGTTAGCTTCAAAAACATATCTTTCATTTTTTTCATCAACCACATCGGTTGGATCTAACATGCCTTTAAACAAAGTGTTATCAGCCACAAATTTTTCTACACTATTTCCATCTTCACTCTCAATGACCAGTTTACAGGTATCACAATCTTGTGCATAATATTCTAAAGTAGGATTTTCAACTATTTTTCGAGTTGTAAACAAATTATACATATACTTCGGTGGTTTGGCCAATTTATCATAAAAACTAAACGTTGGAATTCGACAGCTAATTGGACTAATTGGTTTTGCGCCATCATCTTCCTCTTCTGGCACACTTGGTTTGGGAGTTGATGGTGGTTTGCCACTATCACCACCACCATCGCCAGGATCACCTGGATTAACTGGATTAACTGGTGGTGTAATTGGAACGATTGGACCAGTTGGTGGTGGAGTTTCTCCATCGTCATTCCA
>JAKJEE010000021.1 GCA_022705625.1 Patescibacteria group bacterium | reverse complement strand
TAGATTTTATATTAAAACTTGATTCAAATACTTGATTTTCGAAGTAAAATATGGTACAATGGTAGTGCGGGATAGAGAAATGGTATCTCGCCAGGCCCATAACCTGGAGATTGTTGGTTCAACCCCAACTCCCGCAACATTTTTTTTGAAATTCTTTTTTTTTATACACTGACTTTGTCGGTATAGCTCAGTGGTAGAGCGGAGGCCTCATAAACCTCATACATAGGTTCGATTCCTATTACCGGCACAAAATATTCTATGCGGACGTAGTTCAGCCCGGTTAGAACGCCTGCCTGTCACGCAGGAGGCCGCCGGTTCAAATCCGGTCGTCCGCGCCCTTAATTTAAAACAGCACTATTAAGTGCTGTTTTAAATTTTATAACTAAATTTTATTCTTTGATTTCATCTTTTAGATTGCCTAATACATCTTTAGCAAAATCTTTGCCACCAGTACCAAAAGCGATACCACCAGCAATTGCCAACATAGCAATTAAGCCAATAAAGATAGTTGATAAATACATAGTTGGAATACCCAATTTTTCAATGGCAGTTAAAATACCAACAACATAAATAGCTCATTTAGCCAAAGACGAAGCAGTTTGAGACAATCTTAAACCACTCCCTTTAGCCGATGCCTTAACAATTTTAGCAACAAAATCAGCAATCAAGGCAGTTGCTAACAAAATTAACACTGCGACAATTGCATTCGGAATGTAAGCAACAATTTTATTTAAATACTCAGAAAAAGCATTTAAATTAAGGTAATCTAACATTGCTGATAAAAATACCAAAATGATTGTTCATTTTGCTAATTGACCAACAAAAAAACCAGCATCTAATTTTACGCCCGCTCGATCTAAAAAGTTTTTAAAGCCAACTTTTTCTAATACTCGATCAATCTTAACGGCGTCAATAATTCTTTCAATTAATTCGGCGATACCAGCAGAGATAATCAACCCTACGAAAAATATAATTAACGCACCAAAAAATCTTGGCATGAAAACTATAAAAGAATTTCATAGTTGGATTAAAGCTATTTGAGTTGAAACGGCTATATTTTCCATCATATTATTTTTAAATTTATTAAATTGTTAATCGACCTTAGTTTTCTATTAGTAATAGTGTAAAGTATTTCTTTAAAAAAATCAAGTATTTATGTCAAATTAGTAAAATTATTTTTTATCGATTTACCGTTTTGTAATACCAATCTGTAGTACAATTCATAAAATTTTCCTCTGAATATAATAGAAATAAGAAATATCTAACCGACCAGAATCTTAATTTTAAAGAGATAATCTATTTACTTATAAATAAAAATTTGATAATATAACTGCATAAGGGCCGTTGGCTCAGTTGGTAGAGCACCTGCTTTGCAAGCAGGGGGTCAGGAGTTCGAGTCTCCTACGGTCCACTCCTAAAGAACTATTCTAGTTCTCAACTATCAATATACAAAAAAACACCATTACTCGGTGTTTTTTTTAAATATTAAAGAATTCCATAGCATTTTTGAAAGTGGTCTCCAACACTTGTTCAATACTAATTCCCTTTAATTTGGCAATCTTCTCAGCTATTTTAATAACATATTTTGGTTGGTTCAATTCCCCTCGAAAAGGTATTGGTGCAACATACGGTGCATCCGTTTCAATTATTAGTCTATCCATTGGCACTTCACGAATTATTTCATCTCTACTGGTATCGTAAGTAATAACCCCGGAAAGACCAAATAAATATTTTTCATTTTTGATAATTTCTTTAAAATCGTCCACCTTCCCTTTAAAAAAATGAAAAACTGCTTTGCCTTTGAAATTACTTTCTTTCAAAATATTTAAAGCCAATTGATATTCTTTACGAATGTGCAAAATTAATGGCAAGTCCAATTCTTTAGCTAATCCAATTTGAAAACTAAAACATTCAATTTGCTTCTGTTTTCAAATTTCTATATCTCTTTCTTCCCCTTTTAAATCTTTAAAATAAGAAAAATCGATACCACACTCACCAATGGCCTTCACGCTTGAACTTTCTGCCAGTTTTCTTAATTTATTTAAATCTTGCGGATATTGAATTTTTAAATTATGGGCTTCGTCGGTATCTCTATAAATTTCAAACCCTAAGCTATGAAAAGGATGAACGCCAACTGAGCTAATTAAAATATCATTGTGCTTATCAGCTAATAAAACCCCAGATTCAGAGTTTTCGATGCTTGAACCCACATTAATCGTTCTTGAATTATCTTTTTTCATATCACTTAAAATTTGATCTCTTAGCCCATCAAACGCTTCAAATTGTAAATGACAATGTGAATCAAAAAATTGCATTATTTAATTTTTAACCACTTTTTTTAGTTTATTGTATTTCTATTTTTGACTTTTTATTGCCCGTGTTTAATTTCGATTACATCACCATCTTTTACCAAGTATTCTTTCCCTTCACTACGAATAAGTCCAGCACTTCGAGCTTTTTCAAACGAACCACAATCCAACAATTTTTTTCAATCAATCACATTGGCCCTAATAAATTTAGTTTCAAAATCACTGTGAATTACTCCCCCCGCTTCAGGTGCTAAGGTGCCGTTTTTAATAGTTCAAGCCCTGGTCTCGTCTTCACCAGTTGTAAAGAAAGTAATTAAATCAAGCAATTTATAACTTCGACGAATTAAAATATCTAATTCACTTTCCAGTGTCAGTCCCAACGTCAATCTTTCTTCTTTCGACATATTGGCCACTTCAAATTCAGTTTTAACATCAATAATTAAATATGGATAATTATTGCTTTCGAAAAAAGAAATAATTTTTGGATCAACTTCTTCGTCTGTACCATTTAATAAATATAAGCACGGTTTATTGGTCAGAAAAGAATAATTCTTTAAAAAGATTTTCTCTTTATCATCCAATTCAATATCTCGAATTTGCAGGCCTTTATTTAAATTAACTTTTAATTTGTCAAACACCACTAACTCTTTTTTTGATTCATTATTACCAGCTTTTGCTTCCTTTTCTAAAGCTATCAATCTTTTTTCAACTGTATCTAAATCTTTCAACAGTAACTCTGTATCAAGAATATTTTTTGATTCGATTGGATTAATATTCTCTTGCACATTTATGATATTATCATTTTTGAAAGCTCTTAAAACATAGACAATTGCGTTCACTTCGCGAATATGTGATAAAAATTGATTACCTAAACCTTCACCTTCATTAGCTCCTTTTACCAGCCCGGCAATATCAACAAACTCAACAATCGCCGAAATTATCTTTTTTGATTTACTAAACTCTGCTAATTTTTCTAAACGATAATCTGGCACTGGCACTACACCAATATTGGGTTCGATTGTGCAAAAAGGATAATTAGCAATATCAACTTGCTTTTTTGTTAAGGTTTGAAATAACGTTGATTTTCCAACATTAGGCATACCGACAATTCCAACTTTTAAATCCATATCAACATAATTTAATATTTTTAATTAGACGAGACAAAATTAATATTCTTTAATAATAGATTTTCAACAGCGATTTCGACTGGTAAAGATATACTTTTAATATCACCAACAATATATTCAATTTTAAAACATCAATTATCTTTAATCGTATAGCAGCCAATATGATACTCTGCTGATTGATCATCAAAAGATGGTTTATCACACCTAAAAATAATGTCATTTATTTTCAGTTCTGAGCTTTCATTGGTTCAACAATCCTGGCTATCGTTATCAATTAACATCGCCACGTGCAGTGGATAATTTTTATATTTACCATTAAACAATAGGATCACGGTTTGGTCATCACCAAAAGTCAAATTATCGGCTGGATTATTCGAAAATATATTATTAGGTAATTTCACTAAAAAGCCAATTTTTTTATTTTCATAAACATAGAAATCACCATCTTTAGCCAATGTCATTTCTTCTTTACTGTTTTTTATCAAATTAGACATTTGAGACGTGCTTTGTAACTCATCCCAAGCATTATTAATTTGTTTAACACTCTCTTGTATTACTGTTAATTGTTCATCAACTACCTTGGTAGTGGTAGTCACAATATCGGCCAATTCTCAAGATTTTTTAAGATTTTGCTGATAAAAAAATACCAGCAGCCCGATTAAAGATATTGTCAAAATTGTAAAAATAGAATTCTTCATTAAATATTTAATTAATATTTTTCATAAAAGGAAAAATAATAGTGTCACGTAAAGTTTGTGCACCGGCTAAAACAGTAATTAACCGATCAATACCAATACCAATGCCTGCCGCCATCGGCATGCCATATTCCAGCGCCTCAATAAAATCTTTATCATAAGGATGAGCCTCTTTGTCGCCAGCTTTTTTATGCTCCTCTTGCTCTTTAAATCTTTTGGCTTGCTCGATTGGATCGTTTAACTCCGATCAGCCATTACACAATTCTAACCCATTAACCAACAACTGAAAACGTGATGCTAATCTTTCGTCATTATCTTTAGCTTTAGCCAGTGGCGACAAATCGATTGGCTGATCAATCACAAAAGCTGGACCTTTTATTTCTGATCTAAATTTTTTAAAAATCGCATCAAACATTTTAGCTTTTGACATTCCCTTTTCAATTTCCATTTTATTTAGTTTTAAATAATTAGCAAAATCTTCTATATTATTATCAAAATAATTTAAACCACTCTTCTCGTTTATAAAATCAATAATTGATATTCTTTCAAATGGTATTTGTATGTCTTTAAAAATTTCAATATTATTTTCTACGACTAATTTTTTAAATAAATTTTCCATTAAATTCATCAAGTCCTCACGATCAGCAAATGCCTGATACAATTCCAGCAACGTAAACTCTGGATTATGTTCACGATCAATACTTTCATTACGAAAACATCGAGCAATCTCAAAAATTTTTGGATAACCCGCCACTAAAACTCTTTTTAAAAATAACTCCGGAGCAATACGTAAATACACGTCCATATCAAGATCATTTAAATGCGTCATAAATGGTTTGGCCAATGTTCCGCCATAAATAGTTTGAAGTATTGGCGTCTCTACTTCTATAAATTTTTGCTGGTTTAAAAACTCTCGAATCTGATAAATAACTTTTCAACGTAAATCAAATATTTTTTTGGTTTCGCTATTAATCAAAATATCTAAATATCGTTTTCGATATTTTTCTTCAACATCTTCTAACCCATAAAATTCGCTAGGGATTGGTCTAATTGATTTTGAAATAATTTTTCAGTTATCGGCCTCTATGGTTTTCTCTTTAGTTTTGGTCAAAAAACAATTACCCGTTATTCAAATAAAGTCGCCAATATCAATCGTATCAACAAATAGATCAAATTGATCATTTAGCTTGTCCTTTTTAAGCAACACCTGTATTCGATCATTACCATTTTTGATATGAAAAAATATTAAAGCGCCATGCGCCCTAATCGACATCACCCTACCGGCAATACTAACTACCTTATTTTCTTCAAAATTATTTAAAACTACTTCCATATCATCTAGTTTTTCTAATGTTGCTGGATATGGATTGATAGTCATTGAAATTAATTTTTCTTTTTTTGCAATTCTCTCATCTCTAATTGCCTCTAACGAGCTCATAATACTTTTTTACAGATTTTATTAAATTTAAATTACAAAATTTATCATTTTATTTTGTACAAAAATTACTTTTTTGATGGGCACACCATTTGCTAAGTGGTTTTGAACCTTAGGCAAATTTAGAGCTATCTTTGTAGCCTCTTCTTCGCTCGCATCTTTATTGATTTTGATTACATCTCTTAATTTACCATTAATTTGCACTATTAACGCCACAATTTTTTCTTCTAACATTTCTTCTTTATATTCTGGCCACTTTTCCAATTGAATAGTTTTTTTGTTTTTTAAAATAACGCTTCAAATTTCTTCACATAAATGAGGAGCAAATGGCGACAGCAAAATAACAAAAGTTTTATAATGATCTTTTGGTATTTTATAGCCCAAATTATTGATATCAGCCAATTTATTTAAATATTCCATCATGGTGCTAATAGCAGTATTAAATTTTGCTTCTTCAATATCGTTAGAAACTTTCTTGATGGTTTTATGTCTTAAAACTTCTAACTCGTTTAAAAATTCTTTTTCTTTTTGTTTATCAACGTTAATTTTTTTATCTTTGGCGTCGACAACATTGACATAAAAATGCCAAGTTTTTTCTAAAAATCTTTTCACTCCTAAAATATTATCGGTATTTCATGGCTTTGAATCAGTATATGGCCCCAAAAACATTTCATAAACTCGCAAGACATCCGCTCCATATTCTTTCACAACCTCTTCAGGGTTAACGGTGTTACCAGTTGATTTAGACATTTTTTCTCCATCTTCACCTAAAATTATACCCTGGTTAATACTATCCCTAAAAGGTTCATTTTCCGAAACTAGTCCTAAATCAAAAAGCACTTTGTGCCAAAAACGAGTATAAATTCAATGAGTAACAGCATGTTCAACACCGCCGATATAAATATCAATCGGCATTCATTTCTTTTCTTTTTTGATATCAACAAAACTTTTTTTATTCTTTGGATCAATAAATCTCAAATAATATCAGCATGAACCGGCTCATTGTGGCATTGTGTTAGTTTCTCGTCTCGCTTTACTTCCACACTTTGGGCACTTAACTTCCACCCACGATTTTATATCTTCAAGCGGTGATAAGCCATTTTCTGCATTTTTATAAGATTTTACATTGGGTAACATTAATGGTAAATCTTTTTCTTTCAACGGCACATTACCACACTTTGGACATTTAATAATCGGAATCGGTTCTCCTCAAAATCTTTGACGAGAAAATATTCAATCACGTAGTTTATAGTTAATTTTTTTCTTCGCGCCAATAAATATTGAAATTTTATCACGAGCAATTTGACTTTCTGTATTAGTAAACGGACCAGAATTAATTAATATCCCTTCACCATCATACATATCTTGATGTTCACCATTTGTTGGCTTAATAACCGTTTTTATCTCTAAATTAAATTTTTTAGCAAAAGCAAAATCACGTTCGTCGTGACCCGGTACAGCCATCACCGCCCCTGTGCCATAACTCATTAAAACATAATCGGAAACTCAAATCGGAATCTTCGTAAAATTGGCTGGGTTGATCGCATAGCAACCAGTAAATACTCCCGTTTTTTCTTTAATATTGGTTAATCTTTCTAAATCGCTTTTTTGAGATGATTTTTTTATATAGTCTGAAACATCTTTTTTATAATCCTCAGTAACAATTTTATTCACCATTGGATGTTCAGGCGATAAAACTACAAAAGTTACACCAAATAAAGTATCTAATCGAGTTGTAAACACTTTTAATTCTTCTTTACAATTCTCTATTTTGAAAGCAAACTCATAACCTTCCGATCGACCAATCCAATTCTTTTGCATCGTTTTAATTTTTTCAGTCAATCCTGATTTATCAAGATCGTTTAATAACCGTTCAGCATAGTCAGTAATTCTTAAAACTCACTGTTTAATATTTTTACGCGACACTTCGTTACCACAACGAAAACATTTTCCACCTTCAGTTTCTTCATCAGCTAAAACTGCTTGACAATTAGCACAAAAATTAACTGGCATTTCTGCTTCATAGGCCAAACCCAACTCATAAAATTTCAAAAACATTCATTGAGTTCATTTATAATATTCCGGATCAGTAGTATCAATTAGTCGGTTCCAATCATAAGAAAAACCAATCATTTCGATTTGTTCACGAAAATGTTTTACATTTCTTTTAACGGCCTCCTTGGGATGAATACCATGTTTCAAGGCATAAACTTCAGCGGGTAAACCAAACGCATCTCAGCCCATTGGCTGAAGAACATTAAAACCCTTATGTCGAAAATACCGCGATAGAATGTCAGTCCCCGTATAAACTTCAATATGTCCCATATGTAAGCCTGCTCCTGACGGATACGGAAACATACCTAAAATATATTTTTTAGGTTTTTTGGAATTGTCATCCGCCTGTCAATACTGATATTTATTTTTAGCTCAATTTTTTTGTCATTTCTTTTCAATTTTATGAGGGTCATATTTCATAATAACTATTTTAAAATTATTTTTGTTTGGTTATTAAATTATTAATATTATCTATTCCTTAATAATTTTTTCTTTTATTTCTGTTTCGAGTTTAGTAATAAAATCATTGATAGAAAAATTGCCAACATCGCCAACTTTACGTTCTCGCACCGAAATAATTCTATGTTCTTCTTCTTTTTGACCAAGAATAACAATATATGGAATTTTTTGCATTTCAGCTGATCTAATTTTCTTTCCTAAAGTTTCATTATCTTTATCTACCACAACTCTAATATTTTTATTTAAAAGCAATGTTTTTATTGAATCAGCATAGTCTATATTTTTCTCGCTAATAGGAATAATCACCACCTGAGTAGGAGCCAATCACAAAGGAAAAGCCCCAGCATATTGCTCAATTAAAGTGCCCACAAACCTTTCCATTGAACCAAGCAATGTTCTATGCAACATAATCGGAGTATGTTCTTGACCATCACTACCAATATATTTCATACCAAACCTTGTTGGCAAATTCATATCTAACTGTATGGTTGTACCCTGCCATTCTCTACCCATCGCATCTACAGCCTTTAAATCAATAGCTGGCCCATAAAATTTAGCACCACCAACATCTTTTTTATATAATATATCTCTTTTCTCAAGAACTGACTCTAATGTTTTTTCAGCTAAATCTCAAATTTTCTTCTCGCCAATATATTTATCTTTATTTTTTTGATCCCTGACTGACAAATAAACATTAAGTTTATTAAAACCAAACGCTTTGTTTATATCTAAAGCAAAATCTAAAATTTGGTTAATTTCTTCTATAAATTGATCATCTCGACAAATAATATGTGCATCGTCCTGGGTAAAACCTCTAACGCGTAACATACCATGTAATACCCCAGAATCTTCATAGCGATAACAACTACCTAATTCACAATATCTAATCGGCAATTCTTGATAACTTCTTAATTTTGATTTATAAATTCTGATATGAAAAGGACAGCTCATCGGTTTAACATAATAAGTTGCTTTCTCGTTTTTATCTTTAGTTTCCATTGACATACCCGGAAACATACTTTCATTAAATGTTTCTAAGTGACCGGAAGTTAACCATAAATTATCCAAACCAATATGTGGAGTATAAATATAACTATAGCCACGCTTTCTATGCTCTTGTCTTCAATAAAGTTCAATCTCCTCACGAACTAAAGATAACTTTGGATGTCATAAAATCAACCCCGCGCCAACATAATCATCTACCGAGAACAAGTCTAATTCTTTTCCTAATTTACGGTGATCTCTTTTTTCTGCTTCTACTAATAATTTAATATACTCGTCTAATTCATATTTGTCATTAAAGGCCAGTCCATAAACTCTAGTTAACATTTTATTTTTCTCACTCCCTCGTCAATAAGCCCCCGCCACTTTATTAATTTTAAAAGAATCAACATTAATATCTTTCGAATTTTTGATATGCGGTCCTCGACATAAATCAATAAAGATTGAATTGTTTTTAATCAATTCTTTAATGGTTACATCTTTTTTAATATTGCCAAGTATATAAATATTGACAGTTGATACCTTGGCTCCTTTTTTCTGTTTTTTATCTTTGGCCAAAATAATTTCATTTTGATCAGTTGTGCCATAATTTTTTAAATCATTTAATAGCTCGACTTTAAACTTTTGGTTTAGTTCAGTGAATAATTTAATGGCCTCATTAATTTTAATTTCTTGTTTAGTAAAATTTAACTCCTCTTTAATAATTTTTTTAATTTCATCTTCAATTTTAACCAAGTCATCCTCAGTAATTGGCTTTTTAGTTATAACATCATAATAAAAGCCATTATCAGTTTCTGGCCCAATACCAAAACTTACGTCTTTATACAGACGCTTGATGGCTAAAGCCATTATATGCGCCAAAGAATGACGCTTAATTCCTAAATTTTTATCATCTTTTGATTTTGTATCTTTTTTCATATTTAAAATTTAAATAAACTTAAAACATCACTATTGGGAATTAGTGTTTTCATGCGATTTCATTATTTTTTGTTCATTTTTCTCTCACATACAATTGCACTTATTTTAATAGATTATATCATAATTCTACCAACATTTCAATGAATCACAAATCTGAAATCGATGTTTATTTTTCATTTTTGACTTTTGACTTTATTTTTTGATTATTGAATATTGGAATTTTCTCTTTGGATATTGCTCGCCCCCACGTTAACTTTACTGGATGCATGACAAAA
>JAKJEE010000002.1 GCA_022705625.1 Patescibacteria group bacterium | reverse complement strand
GTCAATTTTTAAATTGTCATTAAAATATCTAGGTATAATATGCATATGCGGTCGATGATTAACAACTGAATCAGCGGCTCTTCCTTGGTTGATCATCAAGTTATAACCATCAGCATTTATTTCTTTCACTAATTTTTCAGCTATTACTCTCCCTTCGACTATAAACTGCTGTCATTCACTATCGGGCATTTCATTTAAATTTTCATAATGGTTTTTTGAAATAAATACGATATGGTTTTTTGAAATTGGATTAATATCAAAAAAAGCTAAAAAACTATCATTTTCAAAATATTTTTTTGAGGGAATAATTCCCTTAATAATTTTACAAAAAATACAATGTTCATCCATCATATTAATATTTTTATCAATTGATTAATTTTGTTTTAACCGCAATTCGCTTATAATCAACGCCGACTGGTCAACAACTTTGCAAAATTAAAGTTTTTTCTTGGCTATTAGGTGGAAAAATATTTTCCGTATATTCTTCACCTTTAGGATAAGGTAGAAAGATTTTTTTATCTACTACTTCGTATACCAATGCTTTTTGTCGTCAGAAGACATAAATACGATCACCAATAGTTAATTCATTTAACAGCGAAAATACAGCTTTGTATTTTCCCGGCTCTCAAGGGTATCTTGAGCTATGGCCAAGTATTATCGAATATTCCCCGCCAGGTAAACTGGTGGTCGGATAAATAACCACTCCTTTTTTTAAATTGGCATATATTTCTTTTTTGTTTTCCGATGTCACCGTTCAAATTGGGGCTTTAATATCAAATTTTGGCAATACCAACAAATCTTGGGTCAATGCTTCCGTTGGTAATTCTGGCAATGGCTCTCTAAAAATAATTGGTCGATTAACACCTAAGGCATTTTGGGTATTGGTTAAAACATCATTTACTATCATACCGAAATTGTTATTATTGCCTATCGTTTCGGGTTGTAAATTAAAAGTAATTGGCCGTTTTAAACTATATAAAACATTTTGTTTAAGATGACTAATTTTATATTTTGCAATCGAGTAAATAGCGTTAATTGAAAACAATATAAACAGTATTGTGAAACATACTGAAAAAATAATAAAGGAGCGCTTTAAAAATATTCAAATGTTATTCATAATTTTTAATTATTATATAGTTGGTATTTTGACTTTATAAACTATAGAAGTTAAATTATTTACAATAAATCCTAAACTGATAACTAATACTATGGCATTTCGAATCAGCAATTTTTTCTTAAACTGATTTGAAATATTTTCTTGAGTGTTTATATTAATTATACCAAAAATTCCTAAAAATAAAAGACCCAAACCAAAACTATTATTAATTGCCTTAGTAATTTTTGGATTGACCGCTTCATTAATCAATCGTGTATTCAGTGCCAAGGTTTCGTTGGTCCGATTTGCTTGTTTATTCAAAACGGGGGCTAAATTTTTAAAAGCCAATGCGGTGTCTTCTTGGTTAATTGTCTTTTTATCATCATTACTAATTGTGGAGTTTATCATCATCGTATTTTCTTTTGTCGTTGTCGTGGCTAGTAAGGTGGTAGTGGTGACCAAGGTGGTAGTGGTTGATTTAATAGTGGTGGTAGTTGGTTTGATTGGTTCAGTGGCACTAACCTTTAACACTGGTGTTGAAGTGGTTTTTTCGGCACCAAACATTTGAACTACAACTGTTCGTGATTCTTTGGTTGTGGGAGTAACGCCACTTAAAATCGCTACGCCAGTATCCTGATAATTTGGATTTAATATGTTGGCTTTGTGGGTCGGCGAGTTAAGCCAGGCCTGAACGGTTGTTTGATCATCGAAAAAATTAAGAGCTAAATTTTCTCCAGCATATTTATAATTATATTGTGCGCTATTGATTCAATCTCAAGGTGTTTTGCCAGTCGGACTATAATGATTAAAATAATCGTTATTTATCATATCTTGAGCTTTGAGTAATGCCGCAATATCAAGTTTGGGATTTTCAATTAATGGTGCTAGGCCATAAGCACCGCGGATTTTATTTATTTCAGTAATTATATTCAGAGTGTTAAGGTTGGCAGTTAGATTATTTTGTTTTAGTAAATAGCAATTAAGCCATTGTCAGCTGGTGTTAAAAATCATAATTAATAGAAAAATGCCAACCATAAATTGTTTGGTTTGAATTGGCTGGTAATTATTAGCTGAGTTAAATGTAAAATATTTTTTAAATATTTTTAGCATAGTTATTAGTTTATTATCTACTAATATTATACACCTATTTATTATATTTGTCAAGTCAACAAAACTTTAATGTTAGCTTGACCGATAATCGTTATTTATAATCTTTCAGATTGCGTCCCCAAGTTTTTTTTGGTCATGACGTAATAAAATATTTTTTCTAGCGAAATCATCCACCACAATTGTTAATTTTTTATTATTTTTAAATTCACGGATGTTAAATTTAACTGGCAATTTTTTCTCTTTCTTGTACAGGTCTATTAATCGTTTTGGTATTTTCTTAAAGTCATTGACCAGCATAAAGTCAAAACATTTTTTATAAATATATTTTTCTAGCGTATTCAAAAAATCAATAGCTTTAAATCCATTCGTTTCTGAAAATTTAGTAACAATATTACAAATATAAATTTTTTTGGCTTTTGATTTTTCGAATGCTTCTCTAATCCCAGTTACTAAAAAATTTGGGACAATGCTAGTGTATAAATCACCAGGGCCAACAATAATATAATCGGCTTTTTTGATTGCTTTTATGGCATCAGGATTGGCCAACACTTTAGTATTTAAAAATATTTTTTCAATAAAAATATTTTTTTCTTTATTTTTAGGAATATCAATATTGGTTTCTCCAAAAATAAAAATTCCTGATTTAAGTTTTGCTATTAACCGGCATTGATCCAATGACACTGGCACCACTCTTCCTTTAATATTCAAAATTTTTCCAGCATCGTCAACCGCTTTGTTAAAATTTTTAGTGATGCTGGTCAGCGCTGTTAAAAATAAATTACCAAAGCTATGACCCTTTAGCCCCGATCCATTTTCAAAACGATAGTTAAAAAGTTTAGTTAAAATTTTTGCTGAGTCAGGAGCTAGAGCTACCAGCGCTCTTCGAATATCGCCCGGTGGAAGAATTCCAAATTCTTCAAGCAATACACCTGATGAACCGCCATCATCAGCAATCGATACAATGGCCGTTAAATTAATCGGATATTTTTTTAATGACATTAATGTATTGAACACCCCCGTGCCACCACCGATAACGACAACTTTTGGAATTTTATTTTTCATATTAAAATAATTATTTTGATATACCAAAATTATTATATCACAAATTTTATAAAATTAACATATTGACAAGCTTTCTACTATATATAGTAATCGTAGTAGAAAATTTAAATTATTAGAGTCAGCAATGGATGTAAATTATAGTAGTAAACAAAGATTACCAACCTACAGAGCGACCGGTATGCTTTAGTTTGGTTCTGTATTAAGTGTTGATTATTTTATTTACACTCAGGACAAAAACATATGAGTTCGTAATCGTAAATGACCGATATGTTTTTATTGGCGAATGCGAGAGGTTAAAAATAATTAAACCATAGCACAATAAAAAGTTGGCAATGAAAATTGACTAACTTTTTAAACTATAAAAGTGTCACGCACTTTTGTTTCTGAATATTTTGCGACATGGCATTTTAATTGTCACGCGTGTGACAATTCAATAATCTATTATTTGTATTTAAAAAGTCAAAAAACGCTGTCAAAGTGTCACGCGCGTGACATTTTGATTATTTTTATTATATTTATTTACTGTTATTTGCTAATTTAACCTTATATTTATTCTTCGGATGTTGATTATTTAATATTGAGATTTTTATCGAATTGTCACGCGCGTGACATTTTGATTATTTTTATATTTACTAATTACTATTGGTTGATCCAATCTTTTATTTATTATTTGGGTGTTGGTTGTTGGAAATTGAGATTTTTATTGAATTGTCACGCGCGTGACAATTCAATAAGCTATTATTTATATTTTAAAAGTCAAAAAACGCTGTCAAAGTGTCACGCGCGTGACATTTTCACTTGTCACGCATTATTTTGCGACATACTTTAAAGTGTCACGCACTTTTGTTTCTGAATATTTTGCGACATAGTGATAAACTATTTATATCAACCATCCCGATTTAAATCGGGATGGTTGATTGACGGTAACCATTTATGGTTACCGTCGGGGTTTTTAAAATTTTGTAAAGATATTAGTTACCGCTGTGGAATTTACTAATTAGAAATTTCGACTTTCTATTAGCAACGCATTATTTGTAAACATTTTATTTTTATAAAAAGTATGATATAATTATACTTAGAAAATTATAAAAAAAGGAGGTGAAAAATGGTTATCACCCAAATTGATTTAAATGAGTTGTCACAGGTTATTAGTTATCTTGTCCAAGAATTATCCGTTAAGCCGACTGTCTCAATCGATTATTATGATTGGTTGTTTGTGATCGGCAAAATTAGAAATTCTCACCACGGTAAATCCATTGTTAATTACCACATTGTCGCCCGTAATAAAACCAATTTAAAATGCATCGAAAAATTAGTTGAGACCCATAAAGAAATTAGAGCATTTATAGTCACCGTTGTTATTACCACCGCTGAAGAAGGGAAATAAAAAAATGACAATTCAATTACCCCTATGATCCTCGATCAAGGTATTATAGGGGTATTTTTATTTTTTGAATTTTTTGCTATAATCACAAAGTGAATAGTTAGGGAATATAGATAAACGTCCAATTTATTAATTTTTAGATTTTTGTTACTAATTCGTTAACTATAAAAAAGATAACTGCAAATTAAAAAAATGAAAAAGCTGTGGAATGATTGTAAAATTAAAAAATTAAAATAAATCGTGGATTCACAATTTTATGGGGACATAGTTAAACGGTATAACAGGTCGTTCGCAATGACCAATTCGGAGTTCAATTCTCCGTGTCTCCACACCGTCTTATAAAATCGGGACAGCGATATATAAAAAATAAGTTAAAGCATTATAATAGTTTTTCAAAAATAAATATGCTAAAACCAAAAAATCAAATCCACCAAAAAGATGTCAATAACAACAAGATTAATGCAAAAGAAAAAAAACAAGCAAAAAATAAAAATTTGCCAAACGTCTCAAAAAAAGTGGAAAGTTTAGTTAAAATTTTTTCTAATATTAAAAATCCATCCGAAAGAGAGGTTGTTAAAAAAGTCATTGAAATTTGTTTATTGCTTAAAAAACATAAAGCTCAGCCAGTTTTAATTGGTGGCTTTGTTAGAGATTTGATATTATACAAGTTCGGACTTAAAAAAGAGATTTCTTTCAAAGATATTGATCTGGAAATATTTAATATTACTCCTCAACAAGTTGAAGAAGTTTTAACTAAAAATACTGACGATTCTTTAGGTTTAGTTGGCAAAAGTTTTGGAGTCTATAAACTTGAACCAGGTATTGATATTGCTTTGCCGCGCAAAGAATCAAAAAAAGGTGTAGGGCACAAAGATTTTGCTACTTCTTTTTTTCCTAATTTATCAATTGAAGAAGCTTCATCACGTCGTGATTTTACCTGTAATGCCATCGCTATTGACCCATTTTCTGGAGAGATACTTGATGCACAAGGAGGTGTAAACGATATTTTAAATAAAACCTTAAGATGTGTTGATGCACGGAAATTTGCCGATGATCCCCTAAGAGTATTAAGAGCTATGAGATTTGCAGCGGTTTTAAAATTTAGAGTTGATGAAAAAACCAAAAATCTTTGTCAAAATATAGATTTATCAAATATTAGTAATTCTCGCATTGGCGAAGAATGAATTAAAATGTTATTGCAAGCTGATCAACCAAGTTATGGGTTAAGAGTCGCTAAAGAGTTAAAAATATTAGAAAAGCTTCATCCAGAAATATATAATTTAATCGGATTAGCCCAATGAAAAAAATATCATCCCGAAGGTGATGTTTTCGAGCATACATTGCAAGCGTTAGACCAAGCCAAAAATATTTGCCAGCGAGAAAAAATTTCTAAAGAACACCAAATCATAATTTTATTAAGTGTTTTATGCCATGATTTTGGCAAGGCCACCACTACTAAAATCGAAGGTGAAAAAATAACTTCTTATGGTCATACCCAAGCGTCAATTCCACTTGCTATCACTTTTTTAGAGAAATTAAATATTCCGAAAAAAAATATTCCAATCATTTTGCAACTCGTTAAATATCATGATGCTCTTATCGGTGTTGATAAAATTTCTGAAAAATTTGTAAAAAAACTTTCTAATGCTATTAAACCAGCTACTATTAAAGAATTAGTTTTAGTTATGGAAGCTGACTATTCTGGACGTGGCCAACTAAATGATCAAAATATTGTAAATCTTGAAAAAATAAAAGAATTAACCAAAATGGCAGTTGAGTTAGATGTTTTTTCTGGACATTTAGAAAAATTAATTCAAGGCAACGATTTAATTAATCTTGGTTTTAAATCAAGTCCATTTTTTAAAACTATTTTGAATAGTGTTTTTAAAAAACAACAGGAAGGCACAATTAAGACCAAAGAAGAAGCTATAGCCTTTGTTTTAAAAAACTATAAATATTTAAGAGATAAAAATGTTTAATTTTAGTTGCTTTTATTTTGGATAAAGCAGTTCAATCGAGTTTTTCACAAGTGGGTATTGACAAAACAGAAAAGATATGATATAATAAAATTACAACAAAATCAAATTGTTCTTAAGCAAAAGAAAGATATTATCTAGAGCGATAGCAAAACTATATTTATATATAGTTACGGGAACTGACCCGTCACAGCTATCCAGCAACCTATTTACATAATAAGGTGCTAATCTCAGCCGCAAATTGCGGACGGATAAAAGAATACTCAAACCCTTTTTCTTTTATTCCGTACGTCTTGCGAAATAAACGAAAGAGGTTTTTCTTTTTATACAATTTGTTCGTTCTTTAATAACAATTTAATAATTATCCTGAGAGATAACTAAACTATATTTATGTAGTTATGAGAACTAACTCGTTATAGTTATCCAGCAACCTTCTATTACTATATAGAAAGGTGCTAAATTTAGCCGCATTAGCGGGCAGATAATTTTATATTTAACATATAAAAGTCAAAGAAAACTCCTTTTCTTTCATCTGCTGGTTAGCGGTTAAAGCAATGGAGTTTTTTTAATTCTTTTGACAGTTAAAAATCTTCAAACCAAGATTTTTAACTGTCACCGGAATATGTCTGGCGGCAGTCGCACATTTATGAAAATTTTTCGTCTCGTGGAAAAAATATATGTATTGTTTGAAGAAGACGATCAAACAATTTATATTTCTTTGATTCGTGAGCAAGACAGCTCAAATCAAGGCCACACCTAAACATATAAATTATGTTTACGTCGAAAAGAGGATTAACTCACCTCTTTGGTCGGCGATCAAAGCAATTTTAATTTAAATTAAAATTATTTTGATCGCCCAGCCAATCACCAAGTATTGTTTGTGGCCAAAAGCAATTTAAAAATATTTTTCAGCAGCCAAGTTTTAGTTTAAAAAAACTATAATTTGGCTGCTGAAAAGCAGTATGGGAATCACACTCCCGCTAATTGTGTGAAATTTTTGTCTGAAAGGAGGCAAAGATGAAAAAAATATTTGACTCCGAAGGAGTCAAAAGGCCTTTCTCCATAACTTTCGGTCTGCAAGAAGGTTATGGAGATACTGGCAAAATTCATTCTTTTGAAGAGGCAGTTGACCTCTTAAAAGGATGGATGAAAGAAAGGGCTTCAAAAGGCCTTCCTTTCCTTACCGGGAATGTATTTCCCGGCCAAGTAGTTTATGCTTGGTCAGAAGGAAAAGGAGAGGCTCAAGGAGCCTCTGAACCAGTAGCAAATTTCCAAGGAGAAGTGTCCGTGCTTTATGCACGGAACTTACCTGATGAAGAAGTTCAATCTTTATTGGATGAGATAGCTTCATCAGTAGGTACTTCCCTTGGGCAAAACCGAGTTTATGTCTCTTATAAAGACAAGACTTGGATTTTGTCCCAGGAGGACCACACAACTCCTACTGGAAATTAAGGATCCCCGCAGACCCCTCGTCAGACTGCGGGAACTTGCTGACCTACCGGTCATATAACCAAAGCAAGAGCTAAGAGGGTCCTGATGAACTCAGGGAAAACCTAGAAAGATAAAAGACTAAAACTTTCTAGTTAGTAAGTATGTATTTCCTAAACTAACTTACTTTAAAAAAGAAATTAGGGAAAAAATTTTCAACAAGTAAAAAGGAGGAGCGCTTGTTGAAAAAACAAAAAAAGAGTTTAAAGCTCCTCCCTATACTTCAAGAATGTAAGAGATTAAATTCTTGAACACATAGATTTTGTTCTTTAAAATTTAAAAATATTCTCTCAAAAAATTAAAAAGTATTTTAATTTCTTGAGGAAGTAGAAATGTTCTTTAAAAATAATGTTTTCAGCGTATAGAAGTTAAATCTTTTAACTTTTATATGCTGGAAGCAGCAAAACTATATGAGGAAAAAATGTTTTATAATCTGGATAAGTCCTGACCAAGTGGCAGGCAGCAGATACCTAGGAGGGTAAAATGTTAATAAGTAAGATGATCAGTTCGAAGACAGTTGCAAGAGAAAACCTTGCAACTATGCAAAATGGAGAAGAGTTGCTCGGAACGCATCCGTGCAACAATAAGACTCAGCGGGTGAGAAAGAATGAAAGCGGTTATTCCGCTTCCTACTACGACCAAAGCCCTTGCAACAACTTTTCATGTTGGATTCCCCTGACTCTAGAGGAAGCAGTTGATTACCTCTGGAAAATGCGTAAATGGTTCAACGAGTCGTTGCGGCAGCAACAAGAATTTGAAAGAAGAATTTCAGAGGCAAAAGAGGAAGTATCCAAATTGGATATTCCTATCTAAAGGAAAAAAAATACTTTCACGGTCTTTTTATAGATTCTCCGATCTATAGAAACGAAATATTCTATCAAAAGTAATTTTGTTAGGTTCCCCTAAAAATCCATGGGGGTAAAAGCACGGGTAACTAGTTTGTATCACGGGAGATCTAGTATAAAAAATCACACACGTGAGCCGAGGGGAAGCAGAGCCCATTCAATTCTATTTAAGGTTGATAGAATTGACAAAGAGTTAAACCTCATCCACGGGGAATTTAAATGCAGTCATTTTTATTCCCCACTATCTCTCAAGAAATTAAAAAGTATTTTAATTTCTTGAGCTAATGGGAATCCATATTACCTTTAAATATATAAAATTTTTGTCTAAAAAGAGATTAAAAATGAGAAAAAATATGTTAATAATGGCTATAGCAATAGTCATAATAGTATTGTTGTTCTCCATTGTAAAGACAACGGAGAATATAAATAATCTCAGCCAGTAAGTAGCCAAGCAAAAAGAGGAAAACCATAATCTTCAATTTGACACAGAAGGTACGAAAAAAGCTTTCTTGGATCTTTATAAAATAGTAGAAACTCAGGATATAGATGCCAGGGTTTATACGAGGCGGCATTAGAAAATGCTGATGCCAAGATATTCGAACGTGAGCTAGAGTGATCTAGCGAAGAAAGAGCGATATGTTGTATTAACATCGCACCAACTTTTGTCAAGACCATTTTGTTTAGGGACACTAACACCATTGACTATTATAGTTAAAATATAAAAGATTTGAAATTTTTTATCTTAAAAGTTTTTAGAAACTCTAAAAAATATCCAAGCTTCTAGAACAAAATCGCACCTTAGCGTTAATTAAAAGTTTTGGAAGTAGACGAAAACATTACCATTATTTCTCAAAGCATTATTTTTAAATAATATTTTGAGAAATAAAATTGTATAAAATATAAATTTGTGATATAACAAATGTATAATCAAATTAAATCAAAAATATGTATAATCATGGATTTATTAAAGTAGCTTCAGCTACTCCAAAAATTAAAATAGCTAATCCTTCCTATAATATATTAGAGATCGAAAAAATAGTAAGGGAAGCAGAAGCTAAAAACACTATTCTGATTAGTTTTCCAGAGCTTAGTCTTACAGGGTATACCTGCGCTGATTTATTTTTACAAAACAATTTAATTGTTTCAAGCCACGATGCCTTAAACACATTATTGGAAAAAACAAAAAACTTACCTATAATTATAAATATAGGTATGCCCATCACTATAGGAGATAAATTATACAACTGCGGAGTTGTAATTTTTAAAGGGGATATATTGGGGATTGTTCCGAAAATGTTTCTTCCTAACTATAAAGAATTTTATGAACAAAGATGGTTCACTTCAGGCAACGAAATCTCTAACCAAATAAATAAAGTAAGATTCTTAAACAAAGAAATTCCTTTTGGTAAATTAGTTTTCGAAGTTAAGGACTTAGATTTTAAATTTGCCTTAGAGATTTGCGAAGATTTATGAATGCCCATACCGCCTAGCTCCTATTTAGCCATAAATGGAGCCGAGATTTTGTTTAATTTATCTGCTAGTAATGAACTCATTGCTAAAAGTGATTATAGAGAGCAATTGGTATTACAACAAAGTGCTAGAGCTATTGCTGCTTATATTTATTCTTCTTCAGGGGTATTTGAATCGACCAGTGATGTTGTTTTTGGAGGTGATTGTCTTATTGCTGAAAATGGAAGTTTACTTAACAGATCAAAAAGATTTCAAAGAGAAAACAATATAATTTATGCTGATATTGATCTTTTAAATTTAAAGAATGACAGATTAGTGAACAAAAGTTTTGCTGATCTTTATGATGATAGTATTAGCCAATTTAAAGTGCAAACAGTCAGTTTTGATTTTAAAGAAATTAACAAACTGAACAATAAAAAGATAGTTTTAGACAGAACAATCAACCCTTGCCCTTTTATACCAATAAACCCAGAGACTATTAATAAAAGATGTGCAGAGATTTTTAATATTCAGGTAGCTGGCTTAGCAAAAAGATTAGAGTATACCGGCATAAAGAATGTTATTATAGGTGTTTCCGGCGGGCTTGATTCAACCTTAGCTTTACTTGTTTGCCATAAAACATTAGAATTATTAAATCTTCCAAAAGAAAATATTATCGCTATCACTATGCCTGGTTTTGGTACTACCAATAAAACATATGACAATGCTGTAAGCTTAATGAAAGCTCTAGGATGTACTATTAAAGAAATTGATATAAAGCCAAGTTGTCTACAACAATTTAAAGATATTGGTCAAGATGAAAATATTCATGACATTGCGTATCAAAATGTTCAGGCTAGAGCCAGGACTCAAAATTTGATGAATTATGCTAATAAACATAATGGCTTAGTTATAGGTACTGGCGATTTATCTGAGATAGCTTTAGGCTGATGCACTTTTAACGGGGACCATATGTCGATGTATAATGTTAATTGTAGTATTCCAAAAACATTAGTTAGTTTTTTAGTTAAATGAGTTGCTAATAATTCAGCCAATGAAGCAAAGACGGCTTTGGAAGGTATCTTGTCTACTCCCATTAGCCCAGAGCTTTTGCCGGTCAATCCCAAAGAAGAAATATCCCAGATTACCGAAAACGATATTGGTCCATATGAATTAAATGATTTCTTTTTATTTCATACCTTAAGACATGGTAGCCATCCGGATAAGATCTTGTTTTTGGCTAATATTGCCTTCAATCGCAAATATAATCAAGAGATAATTAGGAAATGGCTCAGGAAGTTTTATGAAAGATTTTTTTCTCAGCAATTTAAGAGAAACTGCGTGCCAGATGGACCTAAGGTTGGAAGTGTCAGCTTATCACCTCGTGGTGATTGGCGTATGCCAAGTGATGCCGATGTGTTTGAATGAATTAAAACTTTAAAAGACTAAAAATGAACATAGGAATTATAGGGGGAGGGTTTAACCCGATAACATATGGCCATCTTATTACTATAGCCGAGGTTTTAAACTCTAAAAAAGTTGATTGTGTTTGAGTAGTTCCTTCTCCCTTAAGGCCAGATAAGAATTCGTTAATTGACCCCATACACCGGCTAGCAATGTGCCAATTAGCATTAGAATATTTTTTTAATAACAGTGATAATGTATTGCTTAAAAAAGATGAAATTTATAATAAAAAGTTTTTGGGGACAATCCAACTATTAAATAAATTCAGTAAGAAAATTGCCAAACAAGATAAATTATTTTTTGTTATTGGTGCTGACAATTTAAAAAATATTTCTGGATGGATAGATTATACAAAATTAATTAAACACTACGAATTTTTAGTATTAAAAAGAATGGGAAACAAAATACCAAAAAATTTACCATATAGCCTAAAAAATTTTACATTTATTGATAATCTTTCCACCAATATTTCTTCAACAGACATTAGGGTCAGAATAAAGAAAAACAAGAGCATTTTCGGGCTAACACCTCAACCAGTTATAGATTATATCAACCAGCACAGATTATATATTTAAAAATAAAAAATTAAAATAAAAATATAGCGACAATCATACTGAATTTCATAAATAAAAATCATTCAATACCAAAATCGAAAATTTTTATTCTTCTTTCTTCAGTTTTCGGCTTAGCTATGTTGCTATGGTATTTTTCATTATTTCTATTTATTTTAACCTCTTGATAGCTAGTTGTTCTATCTTTGTCAAATGCCTTAGCCATATCCTTTTGTGTGTGGGAAAGGGCTTAACAGCTATGTCTAAGAAATATCGTAGGACTATTCCTTTGCTCTGTAATAATATTATTATCTATCATAAGTTTGGATTTTAACGATTAATTAAGTTTGTGCTTAATCTATATTCCCAAATTTATGGCTTTTTTAGAATACGTTATATACCCCAGCGAAGATTAGAATTTAATGCCTAAGCGTTGTATTTTTAAAAAAAATATTATATGCTATTATATAGATTAAAATACCATTACAGAATTAACTTATGGAAACAATAGAATATGTAAAACCATTATTAGAATTTGACTCTTTGCAAATTCAAGGAGAAGCCGTTTTAGTAAATTCATCTTTTCCTATTGAATGGCTAATGAAAGTTTTAAAAACAAGTATTACGCTGAGTTCAGAATTTGTTTTTGAAGAAACCAATAACCAAAAAATAATTATTTTTACTCATTTACCAAGACAAGCCTTACGTATGGACGAGGTAGATGATTTTTTTATTAAAAATCAAATCTATAAAAATGAATTAACTGGCGATAAAATCGAAACACAAGAAATTGATGTAGAAAAATACTGGTCTACATATAAAGAAGAAAAAGATTATTTAAAAGCCGTTAAAAAAGCATTTGAAGATATTAAAAAGGAAGTTCAATGTGCTAAAAAAACAACTATTGTTGGTCCTTCTTTAAAATTGTTGGTTCTCTTGTTAGAATATTATCTTTATGATAAAACTGAAGAATTAGTATATAAAGAATTTAATAAAGAAATAAGAATTTTTTAATGAATAATCTTAATTTTAAAAAATTTAGATCTGATTTAGTAAAAGAGATATTAACAAAACCTAAAAACGCGAGAAAAGAAATTTTGATGAAAGCTAAGCAAACCGATGAATATCAACAAGCTGAAAAAAAATTCTTTAATGAATTACCAATACAAAGATTTGAAACAAGAATCAAAGAAACTATTTTAAATAACGAATCTTGTCTTATTATAGGAGCGACTGGTTCGGGCAAAACTACGGAAATACCTGGCTATTTATTAGATATTTTAGAAGGTAAAATTCTGGTTACTCAACCCCGTCCTTTAGCGGCTAGTTCGATTGGCAAATACGTAGCTTCTAAAAGAGACGTTCCAATCGGTCAAGAAATCGGTTATCAAATAAGATTTGACAATCATACTACTGAAGGTACTCGCCTAAATTTTATTACTGATGGCATATTTTTAAGAATTATTCAATCTAACCCTTTGTTAGAAGGCTATTCGGCTGTAATGGTTGATGAAGCGCACGAAAGAAGTCAAAACATTGATTTTTCTTTAGGGCTTCTTAAAGCAACTCAGATCAAAAGAAAGGAGCAAGGATTGCCTCCACTCAAAATAATCATTAGTTCCGCCACCATTGAAAAAGAAAAATTCGCTCAATATTTTGATTCTGCCCCCGCTCTAGAAATACCAGGCCGATTATATCCTGTAAAAATAAGTTATGAAACATACAACCCTGTGCCTAACCAAATTCCATCATTGGCCGCTGATAAAGTAAAAGAGATTTTGACAACAAGCCAAGCTGGAGATATTTTAATTTTCATGCCCGGCGAGCAAGAGATATCAAAAACCATTGAAGCAATTAATCTAGAAGTTTCTAACAAAGATAATATAGAAATTCTTCCTCTTTATGGGCAGATGGATCCCGAATCTCAAAATAAAATATTTACCAAGAATGGCAAAAGAAAGATTATCGTTTCTACTAATATTGCTGAAACCTCTCTTACTATTCCCGGTATTATTTATGTTATTGATTCTTGCTTGATTAAGCAAATCAAATATGATCCTGACAAAGGTATTCAATCTTTAGAAACAAATATGCATTCTCAATCGGGTTTGACGCAAAGAGCCGGTAGGGCCGGTCGTGTTCAGCCAGGTTTTTGTTATCGACTATGTACCGAAGCTGCTTTTGATCAAGCTGATAAGTTTTCGACACCAGAGATTCTCAGAGCTAATCTTTCCAATGTTATTTTAACTATGAAAAGCTTAAAAATATCTCCAGACACTTTTGATTTTATTGATCAACCGGGAGTTAAGAACATTCAAGAAGCCATTACCATTCTTAAAGAAATCGGAGCATTAGATCGAGAAGGAAATATTACTCAAGATGGTGAAATTATGAATGAATTACCTTTAGAACCCCATCTTGGCAGAATTTTGGTAGAATCAGAAAGATATAACAATGCTGAAACCATAGTAACTATTACTGCTTTTCTGAGCGGTAAAAATGTTTTTGTTAGACCTAAAGAAAAAGCCCGACAAGCTGATGAAGTCCATGAACAATTTGAAGACAATGATTCAGATTTTATTACTTTTTTGAATGTTTGAAAAGCTTATGAAAAAAGTAATTATAGTTATCGATGGGCTGTTGATAATTTTTTAAATCCCAAAGTTTTAAACGAAATTAAAGAAATAAGGCTCCAGCTTTTAAGAATCTTAAGAAAGAACAATATTAAAGCTGAGAAAAACGAAGATCCAGATAAGATTGGTCTTTGTATTACTGCTGGTCTTCTTGATAAACTCTTTTTATCGTCAGGTTTTCATACTTATCAACATAAAAGTAAATATGATGGGCATGATTCATCTTCAGCATATATTCACCCATCTTCTGTTCTATTTTCTAAAAATCCCGACCTATTTGTTTGCAATAAAGTCGTTGAAACCAGTAAGCCCTTTGCTTTAGATTGTCAAACAGTTAAGCCAGAATGAATATTCAAGTTAGCCCCAGACCTATATGAGTTGGAAAGATCTTCCTACCTATACGACCCCGAACAAGATAAAATATTCGAAGAAAAAACGCATCGTTTACTAGACAGTGATGTAAAGGTCATAGAACGAGATTATGACAACGTCCCAGAATCTAAAAAAACTGCCAATATTTATTTTGCAGGAGACAGAAGCTTTATTGAAAAATACATTCCCTTCGAATCAAACGAAGAGGTTTTTAATAAATTATATGAGTTTTATATTAAAGATAAAGATAAAAGTGGCTATAAACCGTGAACGTATAAATATCAACACGACGCCTATTATATATTTTTATTAGGGGAAATTAATTCTCGTCAAAAGTTTTTAAAAGCCATAGAAGAAGGAACAATCAATTTTAAAATTAAATTAGAAGATTTGATATCGAAAGAAGATCAAGATCGTATTAATGAAGAAAACCCAAGCAAGATCGTAATTAATGGAATTGAATACCAAATATCTTATAAATTTTATAATGGCGCTGAGTATAACAGAAAGTGCACCATAGAGATGAAAAAAGAAGATTTTATCAATTTAACAACATGACCGCAAACACCATCACAGGAAAAATTAATGATTTTGATTAACGGAGCAGAATACGATCCTCAAAAAACAAATTTAGATGCAACCAAAGAAAATATAGTTGCACAAATTAAAACCAGTTGTTTTTTACAAGCCGAAAAAGATGGTATATTAGAGAAAAAAGTTATTACTGATTTTTCCTTAGAAACAGATATTAAACATTATTTGTATCCACCTACTGAATATGGAACCAATCCTTTGAACCAACAACCATTTGTGTCCTATCCAGGATTGGACGCACAGCTAGTTACAATTTGGGGAGAGAAAAGGTCGGTTAATAACTATAATAATAGCAATTTTAACGACATCACCATTTTTTCTCGCCATTTCTTAGATGAAGAAGAGGCAAATCGAACTACTGAAAATACTATTGAAGCTTTTAAAATAATAGAAAAACAGAGAGTAATAGAACAAAAAAGTTCTCAAATGATTGAAGAGATTGAAAAATTCAAACAAGAGATGGAGTCAGAGGCGCCAAGTTTTATAGAATGATCTAAATATCTAACTTATTCACAACAAGAAAAATTATCCTATTTTATACAGAATTGTGAGGAGGCAAAAGAAGAGAAGGATTGAGCAAATTTTCAAGAGAACTTTGATAGACTGCAAGAAACAATAAAAAGATACAAAGAAGTAGCTAAAAATATAGAAATGATCCCGGTCGCCATACAACAATATTATCAGCGCTGTCCTGTTTGTGGTGGTCTCCTGAACTCTTCATTAAAATGTTGAGAAGATCATCCTAAAGAAAGATTTAATAGCGACGAAAGAACAATATTAATATCAGGCATTGTGAACGAACGGGATGAATTAGTAGTCGGTGTTATGGCTACTGTTCAAGCTATGCTAAAGGGAAAATATGAGATAGAAGTTGTGCGTTCTGACAATTCCCGTTCTGATAATTATTATAATTTGAAAAATGCTGGACCTAAGCTTTGAGATAACGAAACACCTTTTTCTGAATTGAAATTGAAAGATTTCAAAATGATTTGAAATCCGAATCAATTTTATGAAGAACACAAACAAAAAATGATTCAATACTATAAAGATAACCCGAGCGAATATTATGAAAAAGTAAAAGAGTTAGAAACTTATGTTTTAGAAAATAAAAGTTGATATAAAGGAAAATTTAAACGAGGTATTAACCCGTTTACCGATAAAGAAGCTTGGTATACCGAAGTAAATGGTGTTAAATTCTTTTTAGAAATAGATAGTCGAATTCCTCCGCCTAGCTCAGAAAATTTTGAATATTTTTTCTATACCAAAAAATACAATGGTGGATCAGACTGTCGATCTTATATTGTTGAACCATTACCAGAATATGAACCCAAACAAAGTAACGAAAGAAAAGAAACAACAGAAACGCAAGATTCCGTAGCAGAGCTTGTTGAACAATGACGGCAGAAAAATCAAAAATTATAAGCCAATTTACAAAATGAGGGCCAAGAATGCCTTGGTTTGGTAGTTTCTATATTTATTTTATCAATGTTTTATTTTAAGATTAAGCGCAAAAGGCATATTATTATTAAAGAGTTATCCACAGGTGGGTATTGACAAAATAAATAAAAAGTGATATAATATAGGTATATAAAACTAATAGTATTGAAAGTTAAGTTCAGTTGTTTTTGGTCAAAAACAACTTTTCTCTGCATTAGCACCAATTGACAAATTTATATAAAAATGATATAATTTAATAAACTAAATAATTAATTAAAAACTCTAAATATTTATTTAGAGCTAAAATCAGCAATATGAAAAACTCAAATATTTATAAAAAATTGTTTATCGTTTTGGTCGTAATTGTAAGCGCCTTGGTTTTTCTTAATAATAATCAAGCTAACGCCTTAACTATTGCCGACAAAAATGGTAATCCCAGTGCTTGTCCGGATATTTCTCCTAACAACACAAAATCTTGTACTATTTTTATTACTTCCATTACTGTCAACGGCTATACTGATTCAGATACTAGCTCTTCAGCTCGCAATACAGCTGTTAAAGGTGGTTATGTTGTTCCTAATAAAACAGTTACCGTTAGTTGAACTAAAACTGGCGCCACCCCTGGTGCTTATTTAGTCAGATTTGGTTGTGGCAATAGCATTGATTTTGCTAATGACAACAACACTATTGGCTGAACAACTTCCAATACTAGCCTTTCTTGAAGTATTCCTTCTTGAGTGGCTAACTATAAATATTGTAAAGTTTGAGTTTATGCTGAAGAAAAATATAACAATACTACTAATAATCCAACATTAGGCGTTAGCAACACTCGAGCTTTTACTGTCGAAGAAGAAGCTGATCCAATTACTGTGGCTTGTTATACCACTCCAACTAGTGGTAAAACAGATCAAGAAATTAAAATTTATGCTGAAGTTTCTGGCGGCACATCTCCTTATTCATACTCTTGAAGTGGTGATGTTAGTGGTTACTCTCGTATTCTTTATAAAACTTTTACTTCCAAAGGTCTTAAAAGTTTTAAGGTTACCGTAACTGATGAAAAGAACCAAACTAAATCGGCTACTTGTTCAATTAATATTACTGAAGATGAACAACCAGCCACACGTTATGAATGTAATCGTTCATCCTATCAATGCTACACCTCAAGTTTAGGCAATTTTGCTTCATTAAGTGAATGCCAATCGGCTTGTACTTATACATCTCCAGCCACACGTTATGAATGTAATCGTTCATCCTATCAATGCTACACCTCAAGTTTAGGCAATTTTGCTTCATTAAGTGAATGCCAATCGGCTTGTACTCCAGCCCAACCTCCAGCCACACGTTATACCTGTAACCGAACAACCTATGCTTGTAATGTTTCTGGTCTCGGTGAATATAGTTCATATAACGCTTGTGCGGCTGAATGTATAGCTGAAACACCTTTGCCAAGATACGAATGTAATTTATCAACTTATGCTTGTCTAGTTTCGACCATTGGCCAATACTCTTCTTACACCGAATGTTTTTATGCTTGTCAAAAACCAATTATAAAATATTCTTGTAATCAATCAACCGGTCAATGTCTTCAAGATACCAATGGTTTATATTTGGATCTAACTACTTGTAACAATGCTTGTGCTAAGAAAAATATTACTGTTGATCTGACTGCTAATCCAACTATAGTTGATAGAGGCCAAACATCAGTTCTTACTTGAACATCAAGTAATGCCACTTATTGTGTAGCTTCAAATGGCTGAAGCGGTTCTAAGTCAATGTATGGCAGTGAAACAACTACGCCGTCAGCTACAACTATTTATACTATAACTTGTTATAACGAATATACATCTGCTTCTGACACTGTAACAGTTACAGTTAGAGAAGTAAGTCCATCTGTTGATTTATCGGTTTATCCTTCTACTATATATAGAGGACAAACAGCTGTTCTGTCTTGATCATCAAACAACGTTAACTCATGTTATGCTTCTAATGGTTGAAATGGAAACAAATCAACTTATGGTAGCGAAACAATTTCTCCTACCAACACCACTACTTACACAATTACTTGTAATGGCACCAATGGTTCGACTGTTTCTGACACCGTGGTGGTTAATGTTTTAGATCAACAAACTGATAAAATTTTAACAATCACAAAATTAGGTAGAAACTTATCAAACGGCGATCGTTCCTATAATAAAGTTGTTAATGCCAAACAAGGTGATGTCGTTGAATTTTATTTGTTAATTTCCAATATTCACGCTACTAAGTATGCTAACAACACAATTGTAATTGATCGCTTACCAGCGCCATTAAGCTATTATGTTAATACTACAAAAATTGATGGTGTCCAAAATGTTGATGGTATTGCTACTGTGGGTATCAATCTTGGCACATTCAAGCCAGGCGATAAAAAAATTATTACTTTTCAGGCTATTGCCAATCAAACTGGTACCTACTACACTATAACTAACACGGCCGAAGTTAAAGCTGATGACGTGACTACTGTTAGCGATAGCGCCACCGTGACTTATAGTGCCGTTTTAGGCGCTTCAACAATTGCTACTGGTCCAATGGAAACGGGAATGATTGTTACTGGCTTAAGTATTTTAATTACCGGGGCATCTTGAGTTTATATTACTAAAAATGAAAATGGTAAAAAGTTTTTAAAGAAATTAGAAGATCGTCAAATTCAAAAGAAAATAAACGATTTAAAAAATTAAATATCATTTTCGGAAACTAAAGGACTTGTGCCTGGCGACAAATTTTATTTGTCGCCAGGTTTTGTTTTAAAGGTTACGTCATTCAATTGTGTAAGTGACATGACCTTGCGCGTTGGTTGAATTTAGCAGTATGATTTTGGATATTGTTTAACTATTTCTTGCCTTTTACAGCTTGCCCAATTTAATGGTCGTGCTTTTTGAGGCTCTTTAGATAATTGAATTAGCTGTAAGCAAATTCTTTTCAATGGAACGCCGCCTGGCGGCGTTCCATTGATGGGTTCCATCTTAATTTTAACTGTTAACCATACTTTTCCGCTTAGATTATTATTACTTAATTCATTTCGTTGCATTTTGATCAATTTTTTGCTATGATTAATTTAAATATTGTGGGTGTTTATTTTTAATTTTAAGCTTTCTGAGTGTAGGGTCTTTTGTTCAGAATATTAGGTTATTAGAGCATTAGAACATTATTTTATGGTGGCTGTAGTTCAGCGGTAGAGCGCCTGTCTGTGGCACAGGAAGTCGTGGGTTCGAATCCCATCAGCCACCCCAATAAAAAAATGAGCGAAAAAATCGCTCATTTTTTATTGGTTGTAAAAAAATTTTAAATCTGTTACAATTTGTTTAATATTAAGCAATGATTATGAAAAAGAAAGTTTTTATAATTCACGGCTGAGGATTCAATTCAACATCATATTGGATTCCAAAAATTAAAGAAGAATTGGAGAAATTACAATATGATGTTATAACTATTGATATGCCGGATACCGAAACCCCCATCATTGATAACTGAGTTAAGGTATTAGAAAAAGTTACCAAAAATAAAAGTAATAAAAATACTTATTTTATTGCTCATAGTATTGGTTGTCAATCCATACTAAGATTAATAGAAAAAAGCCAATCCAAAGAAAAAATTGGTGGAATTTTGTTTGTGGCTGGCTGAATAACTCTCAAAGGATTAACTAAAGAAGAAAAAAGTATTGCCGAACCTTGAATAAATACTCCCGTCAATTTTAAAAAGGTCAACCGATTAATATCTCGCTTGGTTTGTATTTTCTCCACCGACGATCCTTATGTTTCAAGAAAAAATATAGAATTTTTTGATAAAAAGCTTAATGCCAACATTATAAAAATAAACAAACGGGGGCATATTGATAAAAAAAATGATTATAAAATTATTTTAGATATCTTTAATAAATTTTTTAAAAAGTAATTTATGAAAAAATTTTTGCTAATTTTATTTTTAATAGTGATTATCATTTTGGGTATATATATTTTTAATACTCAAAATCAATTGCGTCATTATATAAGTAGCAAAAGCACTATGCCAACCACTACCACTACTATCGTCAGTCAAGAAACGATCTTAACTATTACTGATAAAACTATCTATGAAGATAAAAATAATTATCTAATTGATATTCATTATCCAGTTACGGAAAACAAAACCATTGATGATAATATTTTTGCCGATATTGAAAAGCGAATTAATGATTTTAAATCCATCGTAACCATACCTTCGCCCAATAGTGCCAAAACAACTTTGACAATTAATTATACAACAATTTTCAACCAAGACGATGTGTTAAGTATCAAGTTTAATAGCGAAGCTTATACGGGTGGTGCTCATCCGAGTCATTTGATTTGAACAAAAAATTTTGCCATTGCTGAATCAACTGAAATTCCATTTGAAGAAGCAATTATTGATGAAACTATGCTCGAAAGTATTTCCAAATATGCGATTAAAAAGTTGACAACTCAAAAGCAAGATTATGAATTTTTTATGGAAGGATTTAAACCCACTCAAGCTAACTATCAAACTTTCGCTTTAAATGACCAGGGCATAATATTTTATTTT
Source organism: Patescibacteria group bacterium (assembly GCA_022705625.1). Lineage (GTDB taxonomy): Bacteria > Patescibacteriota > Minisyncoccia > UBA6257 > JAKLIH01 > JAKLIH01. The sequence goes on along the minus strand of JAKJEE010000002.1, from coordinate 22,576 downwards.
AACGAAAATCAAATCGCACCCTACTATGCTGGCAACTTTGAACTTTTAATACCTTATGAAGAAATTGATATTAGTGGGTTAGAGAATGCTGAGACCAACGAAGAAATTCAAGAAATTAATATTGATCAATAAACTTCTAATATGACCCATAAAAGCAAACTTATTATTTTGGAAGGTATGGAGTGTAGTGGCAAGAGCACTCAAATCAATTTTTTAAAAGAATATTTCCAAGCCAGCAATCAAGATTTTATATTAGTAAAAGAACCAGGACAAACACCACTCGGCCAAAAATTAAGAGAAATTCTACTATTTAATAACGAGCCAATTGATCCCTTAACTCAATCGTTTATGTTTAATGCTTGTCGATCCGATATTTATGAGAAAATTATTATTCCCAATCAGAATAAAGATATATTTATTATTCAAGACCGAGCGTGGACGACTACTATTGTTTATCAGTGCTTTGCCTTCCAACAAGATTTGAAGAGAATTGAAGACGCTTGCCATTTGGCCATACATGACATTATTCCTGATTTAATCATTTTTCTTGATATAGCAATGGATAAATATATGCAAGTTTTAGATCAACGTCTAACTAATCGGTTAAATGAAAAAGTTAATCATTTCGATAAAAAAGATTTTAGCTTTTACCAACGAGCATACGCTGGCTATCAATATTTAGCAAACAAATTTAAAGATAAGTGGTTCAATGTTGATGCTTTGCAAACACCCGAAGAAATTCATAAACAAATCGTGCAAGAAATTGAAAAACGCTTTAATTAAAAATCTCGCCATTATGGCGAGATTTTTAATTAGTTAACTTTTGATCCTGGTGAAACGTCTTTGTCAGGAGTTAAAACACTAACTATATTAGTATTTTCATCCTGACTTGCCAGTATCATGGCTTGGCTTTCATAACCAAGCATTGATCTTGGTTCGAGATTGGTCACAAAGGCGAATTTTTTATTTATAATATCTTCAGCATTATATCATTTTGCAATACCCGACAAAACTTGGCGTAGGTCATCGCCACCAAAATCAACCCTTAATTTTAAAAGTTTATTACTTTCCTCTAATTTCTCGGCTTCAATAATTTGGCCAATTTTTATTTCAATTTTGGAGAAATCGTCAATGTTTATGTATTCCATGATATTAATTTTAGTTTATTAAAATTTTGATTAAGTAAGCCAATGGTTTAATAATTAATTTTGTTCGGTGGTTTTTGTTATATTTCTATTGTCTGGCTATCGTTTTACAATTGTTTTACTTAAATTTGGAGGTTCGCATCAACTTCTAACGTTAAACAATCGTCTTTTTTACCTTTTAAATATTCATAATAGCCAGCAATGGCTATCATCGCGGCGTTATCAGTCGACATTAATTTGTCAGGGCAAACAAAATCAAATTCTCCTCCAATTTTTTCTAAAAACTTTGACCGTAATCGTTGATTAGCTGATACCCCGCCAGATATCATGACGGTTTTAGCATTTATATCCTTGGCCAATTTCAAAGTTTTATGAACTAACACGTCTGTGATAACTTCTTCTGCCTCAAAACAAATTCTCTCCGAAACTTTTTTATTAAATTTCTTTTCTTTTTTTAATCTTTGAACTAAATATAATACTGCTGTTTTTAATCCCGAAAAACTAAAATTATAATCTTTTGAATTAATTAATGGTTTTGGTAAATTAAATTCTTGTTTACAATTTTTATTTTTATTTCTGAACTGTTCAGCTATCTTTGAAACAAATACTCCACCAGGATATCCCAATTTCATTATTTTTGCAATCTTATCAAAACATTCTCCGCTGGCATCATCCAAAGTTTCGCCCATTAGTTCAATCTTATCTCACGAATTAATTTTGTAAAGTTGAGTATGTCCACCAGAAACCAATAGACATACTAAAGGTAATTTTATTTCGTTTTTAAACTCTTCATTATTTTTTATAAAATTAGATAAAATATGGCCAAGCAAATGATTGACCCCAATGATTGGCTTATTTAATATATATGCCAGTGTTTTTGCAAAATTTAATCCCATCAATAAAGATGGTTGTAATCCCGGTCCTTTAGTTACAGCAATTAAATCTATTTCTTTTCCAAGATTCTGCTTTTTTATTTTCGCCAATCTCAGGACTTCATTAAAAATCGGTATTAAATTTTTCTCATGTTCTCTAGCCGCCAAATTGGGAATAATTCCACCTGATTTTGCGTGAAGTTTTGTTTGACTAGAAATAGCGTTTGATATTAATTTAGTACTCAAATTATTTAAAGTACCATTACATTCAACTATCGCCATAGCTGTGTCATCACAAGACGTTTCAATCGATAAAATTTTCATAATTTTTTATTTTCTTATTATTTTTTATTATACATTAAAAACATTCAAATTACAAGAACGATTTTTATGTTGATTTTTTCCCAAAATATGATAGTATATTTATGGTCAAAAGCAAAACCACGTCCTTACACTTTTAATCATCGTTAGTTTTGAACTTTTTTCTTTAATTTAAGAAAAGGGTATGGTTATTTTGCTTCCAATTTCTTCTTTCTGTATTATGACCTTCATTTTTGACAGGCGCCTGCCCCCACATTAACTTTACTGGATACATAGTATAATTTGTTTAAAATGTTTATAGCCCTTAACTAATATTACCATTCTAATGTAAAGTTAGCGTGGTGGGAATATTGAATATTGGAATTTTTATTTGTTTATTGAATATTGTAACTTCTCTTTGGATATTGCTATGCCCCCACATTAACTTTACTATAGATATGATAAGAATTATTTATTACAATCACATCCATTAGCAAGTATTGTAATTCTAACGTAAAGTTAGTGTGGTGGGACTATTGAATGTTGGAGCTTTTTCTTTGGCCCTATCGTCTAATGGTCAGGACATCAGATTTTCAATCTGGCAATAGGAGTTCGATTCTCCTTAGGGCTACGAGATTTTTGTCGGAAGTTTTTAATAAAACTTTCGGTAACAAAAATAAACCCCCACACTAACTTTAGTTAGTAGTGGAGCGAAGCGGGGCGAGTCCCCACACTAACTTTGCTAAAAATAAACAATATAACGTTTAACAATAATACTAAGCTTATAGAACAGACAAAATCTATCATAAAGTTAGTGTGGAGTGAAACGGGACTACAAAAAACCGTTAACACGGTTTTTCAAATTCCAATATTCAACATTCAATACTCAAACAATAACAAAAATAAACCCCCACACTAACTTTAGTTAGTAGTGGAGCGAAGCGGGACTACAAAAAACCGTTAACACGGTTTTTCAAATTCCAATATTCAACATTCAATACTCAAACAATAACAAAAATAAATCTCACAAAAAACCGCCAATGCGGTTTTTTGTGTTTATTTACACTGGCAGTATTTTGTGGTATAATGCCACTAATTAGATCTTTTACAATAAGTATTTCTTGCACCATTTTGGTTGGGAATATCCTTACCAAAATGGCGCAAGAAATCATAAATAATATTATGACAGGCGGCGACTACTATTTAAATACCTGGATGCCTATTGATATAGGAGGAAAGGTGGGAGGAAAAAATGAGTAAAGTTATTAACGTGTTGGGTAGGCTTTTAAGGGTAAACTATTTAATTATTAAAAGTCTTGAAGCGGTTGGACGTGATGAAGAAGATTGGTTCCAGTTTATGAATTCACAAGCCCATGCTAATCTTATTGTACAACAAGTTCTAGCCAAGGTTCCTTGGTTAAGGCTTGATTACAATACTAGTCAGGTCACGGAGATGTTAAGAGAAATAAGTTGTTTGCATCAGAATAATAGTGATGCACGAACTTATTTTGCGTATGACGACATGTTTATTGCAGACTTTCTAATGAGGGAGTTTTTAGAACACCATGTAAGTAATAACAAAAGTGACCAAGAAAATAAGTTGCTTTTGTTCAAAATGGATTTTAAAACTTTCTTTGGAACAACAACCCCAAGGAAGGAAGAGCTTAAAGAATTAGCTGATAGTTTTGGCCTTAGGGAATTAAGTATTGATGAAATAATTGTTTTCCGGCGTCAATATACTAACCAGCCCTTTGGCGAAAAACTCCTTGTTTCATATAACCCAATTAACTTATTCTCCGATTCCAATGTGCGATTTTTAATCATGGAAAATATATTGTCTGCTACCGATAGGTTCGGCCAACCTTTAGAGAACTTTATTTATGTCAAGTCGATAGGTAGTTATAACAGTATACCAGAATCAGCTTCGGCAATAGTCTTGAAAAAATCCTTTAAATGAGTAAGGGTGAGCCGGGATATTCCCGGCTCATTTTTTATTTACATTTATCTTTTTTATGATATAATATCATTATTATACGCTGAATTTACATTATGGATTTACCCAAAGCCTATGATCATAAAAACGTAGAAGAAAATATTTATCAAACTTGAGAAAAGTCCGGTTTTTTTAATCCCGATAATTTGCCTAAAGAAAATCAAGAGCCGTTTTGTATTATTATGCCACCAACCAATGCTAATGGTAGTTTACATTTAGGTCATGGTTTAGTTATGAGCATTGAAGATGCGATTATTAGATATCAACGAATGCAAGGTAAAAAAACTTTATGACTTCCTGGATCCGATCATGCTGGTTTTGAAACGCAAGTCGTGTATGAAAAAAAATTAGAAAAAGAAGGCAGATCTCGCTTTCAAATGGAAAGGCAAGATTTCTATAATGAAGTTTGAAATTTTACTCAAGAAAACAAAAAACATATGAACGAACAAATTAAGCGTTTAGGTAGTTCATGTGACTGAAGTCGTGAAACCTTCACTCTTGATTCAAAAATTGTCGATATTGTTTATGATACTTTTGAACAAATGTATAATGATGGCTTGATTTATCGTGGCAATCGCATTGTTAATTATTGCCCAAAACATCGAACAGCCCTATCTGATTTAGAAACCCAATATATAGAAGAAAACAGTTTTCTATACTATCTAAAATATAAATCAATTGACAGTGATGATTTTTTAACCGTAGCCACTACTCGCCCTGAAACTATTCCTGGCGATTTGGCTATAGCCGTTAACCCTCAAGATAAAAGATATAAAACTTGAATTGGTAAAAAAGTTATTGAACCAATTACCAATCGAGAAATCGTTGTTGTCGCTGATGAAGGTGTTGATATTGAATTCGGCACCGGTGCTCTCAAAATAACTCCCAACCACGATCCAGTTGATTTTGAGATTGGCCAAAAAAATAATCTTGGTTTTAGATCGATTATTGATCTTGATGGAAAATTGAATAATAATGCTGGGCCATTAGCTGGTCTTAAACCAAAAGTTGCGAGAGAAGAAGCCATCAAAATTTTAACCGACCAAGGTTCCTTCGTCAAACAAGAGCCCTATAAGCATAATGTTTCCGTTTGCTATAAATGTAATACTCCAATCGAACCATTAGTTATTCCGCAATGATTTGTGGCTATGACTAAACCAATCAATGACACAAAAAAATCATTACGTGATTTAGGCGTGGCAGCCGTTAAAAAAGGCGATGTTCAAATTATTCCTAAACGCTTTGAAAAAACTTTCTTTCATTGAATGAAAGAATTGAAAGATTGAAATATTTCTCGTCAAATTTATTGAGGTATTCCTATTCCAGCTTGATTTAAAGGCGAGAGTATAAAAATTCAAAAAGAATGTCCAGGTGAAGGTTGAGAAAAAGATCAAGATGTTTTCGATACTTGATTTTCTTCAAGCCAATGACCATTTGCCACTCTCCTATCGTCAAGTAGTTCAAAATCAAACATTAAAGATCAAAAATTAAATTTAAAAAACGATTTTGAAATGTATTTTCCAACCAATGTGATGGAGACCGGGTATGATATACTCTTTTTCTGAGTATCGCGTATGATTATGATGAGCTTATACAAAACTAATCATGTTCCGTTTAAACAAGTGTTGCTTCACGGTATTGTTCGTGACAAAAATCATCAAAAGATGTCTAAATCCAAGGGTAATGCCATTGACCCGCTGACTATTTGTGATCAATATGGGGCCGATGTTTTGCGTTGATCAATGCTCTACGGCACAAAAATTGGGGATGATTTAGCTTTTTCTGATGATAAAGTTATTGGTGCCCGCAATTTTGTGAATAAAGTTTGAAATGTTTCCAAGTTTGTTTTAATGAATATTGCCGATTTTGATTTTCAAACCGTTGCTCTCGACGGCAAATACCAAAAATATTTAGACAATAATAACGAAATCGTAAAAAAATATCAAAAAGCTTTTGATAAATTAAATTTAACTGGCGCTAGCACGCTACTATATAAATATTTCTGGTTTACTTTTGCTGATAAAATTATTGAAGATTTGAAACAAGATATTAAAAATAATCAAAACAAAACTCAAGCTCAATATGTACTCTTAAAGATTTTGGAAAATAATCTTAAAATGCTTCATCCGTTTATTCCGTTTATAACCGAATATATTTGAAGCTTATTGCCCAATCGCCACAATCTTTTAATGGTTGAAAAATATAATTAATTTTACCAAACTTAATATCTTTGATATTTATAAACGTCTAATCATTGACTATTTTTGTTTTTTTCTATATAATGCCTTTATATTTAAATTAATGTAAATGTGATCAGCTTTTTTAGCAATTTTTAATACCTATCTTTTACCATTCAGTTTTGGTATGATACCTCTAACTATCTGGCTAATCTTTTTTCTACTGCGTGATTGGAAAAATCCTGAGCCAAAATATGTTTTATTCCATGCTTTTTTAATGGGTATTGTTGCTACCATTGTGGTTTTGTTCACTCAAAACTTTGTGGAAGCTTTTTCAAAAATTTATTGACCAGCTTTTTATAATACCATCCAATACCATGATAGTTTTAATGCTTTTCTTTGAGTGGCGATTGTCGAAGAAATTGTTAAGTTCATAATGATTTATGCCACCTTAAGTCATAGCAAGCACCTTAATGAAGCTATCGACCCAATGATTTATATGATTGTTTGTGCTATTGGTTTTTCCTCTATCGAAAATTATTTCTCAATATTTAATCAACTTCAGACCTTTATCATACCTTTTCAGACACTAATGGCTCGATTTTTAGGCGCTAATTTATTACATATTATCTGCTCAGGCGTAATCGGTTTTTTCTGAAGTATACAAATTGTTTCCAAACGAAAATATTTATTATTAACTGGTTTGACATTAGCTATTTTATTCCATGCTTTATTTAATACTTTAATATTCACTTATGGAATTTTTGCGGTTCTATTAATGTTTACCTGCGTATTTGTTGGCGCCTCAGTACTGTTATGACTATTTGATGTTGTTGAACGTTTAAATGTGAAAGTAAAAAAATAGTCAGTAAGCCCCCTCTTTTCAAATTTTTTTAAAAAGGGGATAAACAAAAAATTAATTAAAACACTCCGATTTTAAGAATTAAAATGGTTCTTAAAAGCGGGGGTAAAACCACATAATATGCCAGATAAAAAATTGCCTGAATGTCCTGAAGAAGGGCGACTCCCGGTTGATCTTTATGAAACCGATGAGGAAATTGTTTTACGCACTGTTATCGCTGGTGTTGACCAAAGCGAAATCGATATTTCTATTAACAACGATATGGTAACCATTCGTGGCGAACGAAAAGAACCAGAAATTGTTGGTAGTGATGACTATATTAAACACGAATGTTATTGAGGTAATTTTTCTAAAACTTGTGTGTTGCCACCAGATATTGATACCGATAATGCTACTGCCAATTTTGATGACAAAGGCATTCTAATTATTCGATTTCCAAAGAAAGATGAGAAATAGAAAGGAGTAAAACGTAATTATTAATTAGTAAATAGCAAAACAACAGTAAGATAGCTATATTTGCTTCGGCCAGCCCCCACACTAACCTTCGGTTAGTAGTGGAGCGAAGCGTCTCGCCCCCACATTAACTTTACTAAATACATGCCATAATTTATCTACTATCTTTCGCTTCTCTTAACTAATATTACCGTTCTATTGTAAAGTTAGTGTGGGGGACTTTTGACTTTATTCTTGTTTATTGGATATTGGAATTTTCATTTTTGAAATTTGACATTTGACATTTGACTTTATTATTGGTTAGTGTGGGGGACTTTTGACTTTATTCTTGTTTATTGGATATTGGAATTTTCATTTTTGACATTTGACATTTGACATTTGACTTTATTATTGGTTAGTGTGGGGGACTTTTGACTTTATTCTTGTTTATTGGATATTGGAATTTTCATTTTTGACATTTGACATTTGACATTTGACTTTATTATTGGTTAGTGTGGGGGATTTTTGACTTTATTCTTGTTTATTGGATATTGGAATTTTCATTTTTGACATTTGACATTTGACATTTGACTTTATTATTGGTTAGTTTGGGGGAGCGCAGCGGGGATAATTTGGGATGTTAGGATTGTTAGGGTAGCGTTAGCTCTTGTAAAACATCATTTTTTATGATACAATATCACTGTTAAATCGAATTAATTTTAATAAAAGATTCTGTATAATTTAGAGTTTAGAATATCGTTTTATTCTAACTTCTAAATTTTATGAAGTAAAATTTAGCAATATGGCTTTACCATCACGACATCATTCCAAGTCAAGAACTAACAAACGTCGATCGCATCATGCTCTTACCAAAGTTAACCTTATTTCTTGTTCGAAATGTCAAGAAAAAATATTAGCGAATTGTGTGTGTCCTAATTGCGGAACCTATAAAGGCAAAACAATTGTAGATGTTTTAAAAGGTCTTGATAAGAAGGAAAAGAAGGCAAAACAAAAAGAGTTGAAATCAACCTCGAAAGAATCAAAGGCAAAATAATCTTAAATGGCGAAAAAAGCAATTTACTTTTTTCGCCATTAAAATACCATTTAATAAAAGATTCTGTATAATTTAGAGTTTAGAATATCGTTTTATTCTAACTTCTAAATTTTATAAAGTAAAATTATATTATGGCTTCACGTCATTTTAGTCGTATGATTGTATTGCAATCACTTTATGAGTGAGAAATTTGAAATCATGAAAAAGACATCAATGAGATTATCGATCGTAATATTGCTAATTATGGTAGTGATTTAATTGATAAAGAATATCCAAAAACGTTAATTACTAACGTTCTTAAAAACCAAACGCAACTTGATGATATTATCCAAAAATCAGCGGTTGAGCGGCCAATCTCGCAAATCAACACTGTTGATCGCAATGTTTTACGCATTGGTTTATATGAATTATTATTTGACAAGTCCGGCGATGTACCACCGAAAGTAGCCATTAATGAAGCCGTAGAATTGGCCAAGAATTTCGGTGGTCAAAATTCTTTCAGTTTTGTAAATGGTGTTTTAGGCACGGTTTATAAAACTATGCAAGCAATAAAACCCGAAGGCGAAGCTATACCTAATCCACCTTCAACTGAACAAATTGTTAATTAAAATTATTTATTATGACCAATTGAGAACATCGTAAAGACGAAGCTCTACAATATTTTGAAAATCATTTCAAAATAAAAATCAGAAAAAAAGAATATTTTTTTGAAGCACTTACCCACAGTTCGTTTTTAAACGAAAACAAAAAATGACCTTATAAACATAATGAGCGTTTAGAATTTTTGGGCGATGCCGTGTTACAACTTTCAAGTTCTGATTTTATTTTTTCCAAATATCCTGATTTGCCGGAAGGTATTTTAACGCCTCTACGCGCCAATTTAGTTAATTCCTTAATGCTGTCAAAAATTGCATTATCTTTATCTTTAGACAAATATATTTTTATATCCAAAGGAGAGAGAATGAGCGTTGAACAATTTTTGTCTCAATTAAATGAAAAAACTATCGATGAGTCCAAAGTAAAATGTTATGTTTTAGCGGATGCAGTCGAGGCCTTATTTGGCGCCATTTATTTAGATCAGGGATTTCAAGTTGCCAAAAATGTTATTACTGATATTTTGAAAGATTTTATTAACGAAGTTGCCGAGAAAAGTAATCAAAAAGATCACAAAAGTTTATTACAAGAAAAAATGCAAGAACTTTACAAAAAAGCACCAAACTATAAAGTTATTAAATCGGTTGGGCCAGCTCATCAAGTTTTTTATACCGTTTCGGTTTCAATTCACAACCAAGAAATAGGTATGGGTGAAGGTTGGTCTAAAAAAGATGCCGAAGAAAAAGCGGCCGAGAATGCTCTCAAAGAAGAAAAATGAAAATAATAAACAAAAAATGCCACTAAAATTAGTGGTATTTTTTGTTGCAAAAATATTGAGAATATTGCTTTTATTTTTTATATTTGTTATTATATCTTTGTTTATTTTAACAAACCATGGTCCTATTAGTTTTAAGTTAATTATATTTTTGACTTTTGACTTTTGACTTTTGAATTCTTAACATGTTTTTGCGCGAAATCGAAATCAAAGGGTTTAAATCATTTGCCGACAAAACTATTTTACAATTTCCTAAAGGAATTAGCGCTATTGTTGGCCCTAATGGTTCAGGCAAATCCAATGTAGTTGACGCCTTGCGTTGAGTTTTAGGCGAACAAAGTTCAAAAAATCTTAGAATTGACAACAATATCAATTTAATTTTCAGTGGCAACGAATTTCGTCCGGCTGGCCAAAGCGCTAAAGTCAGATTAGTTTTTGATGAAATTAACCGACCCGATATAATCGAGGTCAATACTTTAGAAATTGAAAAAGTAATTTATCGTGATGGTAAAACCGAATATTTTTTAAATAAAAAAGATGCTCGCCAAAAAGACTTAGTTGAATTGTTAGCATCATTTCAGCTAGGCACCAAAGGATTATCAATTATTAGCCAGGGTAGTATCGAAAATATTTTGAAAGTTTCGCCAGTTGAGCGTAAGATTATGTTTGAAGAAATCTTAGGATTAAGACAATTGGAAATAAAAAAAGAATCTTCTCAAAAGAAATTAGATGCTACGATTATTAATTTAGATAAAGTGACCTCACTTGTAAATGAGATTCTTCCTCATTTTAGATCGCTTAAACGTTATGTTTCGCGGTTTGATAAACAACAAGAGTATCAAGACGAATTAGTTAATTTATGCAAAAAATATTACGGTTATCGCTTCCATACTTTTCAAAAAAGTAATGAATCAACTTTGCTTGAACTTAAAAATTACGACGATAAGATTAAAACCATCGAATCCGAAATTGAAAATGAAAAAGTTAAACTTGGCTTGAGTAATATCACTGATAAAAATATAATTAGTAATCTTAACCAACAACAGCGTGAAGTTGAAAATTTTATTAAGGACTTAAATACTCAAAAGCAAACCTTAGTTTATGAAATGGCCAAATTAGAAGGACAAATTGAAGAAAAAACATTATCACTCCAGCATTTAACTACTAATCATCAACCCTTACAATCTGCTTCTAATGTGGCAAAAAAACCTCGATTTATTAGTTTTGAAAATCTCGAGTTAAAATTTAACAATTTAAAACAACTTATAAAAAATATTTTAAATAGTAGTGATATTCACGAAATTAAAAGTAATATCGTTTCTATTGAGAATATTTTGGATGAAATTTTAGACATTAAACCAACTGAAGAAATCCAACCGGAAGTTATGGTTAACACTGCCCACATTGAAGAATTAAACGTTAATATTGAAACAATCAAAAATCGTATTTTGAATCTTAAAAACCAAATCAATGAATTTGATAAACAAATTAGTAGCAAAGACATCGAAGCCAATGACTTAGAAAATCGAATAGAGGATGAATCAAAAAAACAACGTGAAATGTTCAATCTAATTGAACACAAGCAACGAGAATTAATGAATTTACAAAGGGACAAACAGAGCTTTAATGTTGAAATTGAAAAAAACAATATCAATATCGAAAATTTAAAAAATCAAGTATCCTCGATGAATTTAGATTTCAATTTTTTAATTAAAGATGAAGAGACCTCCTTGATTTTGAGCGACCAAGATCTCAAAAATTATTATGATAAGATTGAAAAACTTCGTGCCATTTTAAACGAGCTTGGCTTTGTGGATCAAAACATTGTTGACGAATATAACGACACCCAAAAACGTATCGAATTTTTGGAAAATCAGAAAACTGATTTAGAAAAAGCGGTTAGTGATCTTAAAATTGTTATCAAAGAATTGACTAACCAGATTAATAATACTTTTCGAACATCAATTAAAAATATTAATGCCGATTTTAATAAATATCTCGAAATAATTTTTGGTGGTGGTAAAGGCAATTTAGAAATTATTGAAATTAAAGAAAAAATTGCCAAAACTGAAGACAAAGAAAGTGCGCAGGATAGCTTGACTGCTGAAGAAGAAACCGACGATAAGTTAGGAGTTGAAATCAAGGTCAAACTACCTAAGACCAAACTTGATGGAGTTGAGGCCTTGTCGGGTGGAGAAAAAAGTTTAGTTTCCATTGCTTTACTATTTGCGATTGTTTCTCAAAGCCAACCACCACTTTTAGTTTTAGATGAAGTGGATGCCGCTCTTGACGAAGAAAATACTCGCAAATTCTCAAATATATTAAAAGATTTAAGTGATAAAACTCAATACATTGTTATTACCCACAATTGATTAACTATGTCAAGCGCTAATGTAATTTATGGCGTTACTATCGGCAAAGAGAAGTTCTCGCAAATCTTATCACTCGAATTAGACAGCTCAAGAGATTTTATGAAAAATTAAATATAAAAATTCAGTCAAATCTCAAAAGTCAAATGTCAAAAGTGAAAATCAAAAATCAAAAATTGATTAATCGCAAACTTTAAAAGGCCGGGGCAATTTGCATGCGGCCTTTTAGAATTCATTTTTCATTTTGGATCGGAGATAAAAACAAATACACAATGGTGGCAATAGTGAGTATGAAATTCCAGATCCAAAAAATCAATTCATTGCTGTTTCGGAATTGAACATTGTTACCATAAATCATTTTTTGACCGATAATTTTGATTTTTTGTTCGGGGAATACTCGTCTGGCTGCCCACATAGTTCGGAAAGCGCACGGTTTACTGGTAATGATAATGATTTCATCACCTAAACCCAACTCTGCTTGAATTATCTTGCGGCTCTCAACTAAATTTGAGATATTACCGCCTTTTTTGAAAGACGAGCTTCTTTCGAAAATAAAGCTGTCCATAAAAAATATGGTAGTGACACATTGTGGATCAACCATAGCAGCATGACAAAGTCGCAAATACTTTTTAGCCGTATCAGCTTCGATATTGCCATTTTTGTCTCTGTATCCGCCAGAAACAATAATTTTTCCAACATCTATTTGTGTAGACATTCCCTTATCCAAAACAAATCGAATAAGTTGTTTGGTTTGAGGGGACACTTCGCCACTGGTCGAGATGCCTTGACACAAAACAATAATGTATTTCATTATTTAGATCTCCTTTCAAGTTTCTAAATAAATTGTACCATATTATATAAATTATGTCAAAGGAGGTATATTTCCATTGTTTTTATAAAAAAAATTTGCTACAATAAAACCGCTCGTGTAAAAGAGCAAACAGTGAAAAGTAATTGGTAAAAAAATAGTAAAAAATAAAAGTTTAAAATCAAAAATTAATAAAAGATTAAATAAATTTTATGACCACAAAAAAGGTGAAGACGACTAAGGTTGAAAAATATATTTACAGCTTTCAAAATGGCAAAGCCGACGGTAATGGTTCGATGAAAGAATTGTTAGGTGGTAAAGGGGCTGGACTGGCTGAAATGACCAAAATTGGTGTTCCGGTTCCACCCGGTTTTACAATCGTTACTCAAGTTTGCAATTATTATTATCGTCATAACAAAAAATTACCCATTGATTTTCAAAATCAATTTGAGCAAGCGATTAGTAAATTGGAAAAAGCTAGTGGTAAAAAATTTGGTGATAATAAAAATCCGCTTTTAGTTTCAGTGCGCTCTGGTTCAAAATTTTCAATGCCAGGGATGATGGATACAATTTTAAATTTAGGATTAAACGATATTACTGTTGAAGCTTTATCGAGTCAATCAAATAATCCGCGTTTTGCCTATGATTCCTATCGCCGATTTATAATGATGTTTTCTGATGTTGTGCTTGGTATTGATAAATCGGAATTTGAAGAATTTTTGCATAAATTAAAAGATGCCAAAAAGATAAAATATGATTATGAAGTTTCTTATATTGATTTAAAAGATTTAATCGATAAATATAAAAAGTTAGTCAAAGCTAAAATTGGCAAAGATTTTCCTCAAGATGTTTTAACTCAATTAGCTATGGCTCGCGATGCGGTTTTTAAAAGTTGGAATAATCCTCGCGCCATCACTTATCGCCAAATTAATAAAATTCCTGATAATTTAGGCACGGCTGTTAATGTTCAAGCTATGGTTTTTGGCAATATGGGTGATAATTGTGCAACGGGAGTTGGTTTTACTCGTAACCCTTCTACTGGCAAAAAAGAATTTTATGGAGAATATTTAATTAATGCTCAAGGTGAAGATGTCGTGGCTGGCGTGAGAACCCCCCAACCAATCATTAATCTTAAAAAGGATATGCCAAAAGTATTTAAGCAATTAGTTGAAGTCACGACTAATCTCGAAAAGCACTATAAAGATATGCAAGATTTTGAATTTACAATTGAAAATGATATTTTGTATATGCTCCAAACTCGTAGTGGTAAAAGAAGTATTCGATCCGGTATAAAAATTGCTGTTGATATGGTTAATGAAAAACTTATTACTGTTAATGAGGCCTTAATGCGTATTGACCCTAATCAAATTAATCAACTGCTTCATCCAGTAGTTGATTCTAAAGCCAAAATAGAAATTATTGCCAAAGGACTTCCTGCTTCGCCTGGGGCTGGTACTGGCAAAGTCGTATTTGATCCTGATGAAGCGGTGGCTTGATCAGAATCAGGCGAGAAAGTGATTTTGGTTCGTGATGAAACATCGCCCGATGATATTAATGGTATGAACGTTGCTCAAGGGGTTTTGACTGCTCGAGGTGGTATGACGTCGCATGCGGCTGTTGTAGCTCGGGGTATGGGTAAATGTGCCGTGGTTGGTTGCGAAGACATTAAAATTGATATGATCAAAAAATGCTTTACTGCTAACAATGATGAAGGAAAATATATTATCAAAGAAGGCGACTATATTACCATTGACGGTAATAATGGCAATGTAATCTTAGGTAAAGCTGATACCATTATGCCGGAAATAGAAGGTGAATTTAAAACTTTTATGAAATGAGCCGATAATATTGCTAAACTAAAAGTTAGAGCGAACGCTGATGTTCCTCGAGATGCCAAAGTTGCCAATCAATTTGGTGCCGAAGGCATTGGTCTTTGTCGAACTGAGCATATGTTTTTTGATTCCCAAAGATTGCCTTATATGCAAGAAATGATTTTGGCTGATACTGAACAAGAACGTCGCAAAGCTTTAAATAAACTTTTACCATTCCAAAAAGAAGATTTTTATGGTTTATTTAAAACTATGAAGGGCTTTCCTGTAACTATCCGAACATTAGACCCACCTCTTCATGAGTTTTTGCCAAAAACCAACGAGGCCGCTAAAGAATTAGCCGCCACGATTGATATTCCAGTTGAAAAGATTATGAAAAAATCCCAAGAACTTCATGAACAAAATCCAATGCTTGGTCATCGTGGTTGTCGTTTAGGTATAACTTATTCCGAAATTACCGAAATGCAAGTTCGAGCGATTATGTCAGCCGCTTGCGAATTATATAAAAAAGAAAAAATTAAAGTTATTCCCGAAATTATGATTCCACTCGTTGGTAATGTCAAAGAATTAATTGATCAGAAAAATCTAACGATTAGAATTGCTGAAGAAATATTAAAAGAATATAAAGTCAAACTTGATTATAAAATTGGCACCATGATTGAAGTGCCTCGCGCCGCTTTAACAGCTGACGAAATTGCCAAAGAAGCCGATTTCTTTTCATTTGGTACCAATGATTTAACTCAAATGGGCATGGGTTTTTCTCGAGACGATGCCGGTAAATTTATTAAAATTTATTTAAATAAAAAGATTTTAGATAATGATCCATTCCAAACGCTTGATCAAAAGGGTATTGGTAAATTAGTGGCCATGGGCGTAACGCTGGGCCGAAAAGTAAAAAAAGATTTAAAGATTGGTATTTGTGGTGAACACGGTGGCGATCCCGAAAGTGTAAAATTTTGTCATAAACTCGGTCTCACCTATGTTTCTTGCTCACCCTATCGTGTGCCGGTTGCTAAATTAGCAGCGGCTCAAGCGGTGATCGAAGAAAAACTTTAAATTTTTATATTTAATAAAAATTATATAGTTGAAAAAGCGTTTACATTTTTTGTAAACGCTTTTTTGACTATTCGCATTCTTTCTTTAGGTTCAACACTTCCTGATATTGGTTTATTTCAAAACCATTGTTAGATAAGCGTTGAACAATTTCATCAATTTTCGCTTTGACATAGTTTTTGTGTCCAGTATGGATCAAGCCAGTCAAATAGATAATCAAACGATTTTGAATTAAACCGTCGTTTGATAGTTTTTGTTTAATCCATTTTTGAATCTGTTGATCGATAAATTTGTCATGTTCATCTCTTTTACTACTAATTAATCCCATTTAATCCTCCTATTTTTTAAACAGCTTTTAAAACCTTAGCACAAATTTAATCAATTTTCAAGACATGTGTCTTTGACATATTAATATATTTGTGGTAATATTTATTCAGCAAATTAATATTTAAATATTTAATTAGGAGGAGGCATGGAAGAAGGAAATGTAAAAAAGGCGATTTTAATATGCCATCGGCCGGGATGCGATCACGCTTGTGAATTTATCGGCGAGATTACAAATCCAGCCTGCGCTGTTTTAAAGAAAACCACCAGTGCGTTTCAAATTATTGAGGTGCACGAACTTTGGTGGTATCGATTTTTTAACTGGCTCAAGAAAGGAGGCAAAAATTGTTAGATGCAAAAGAGATCGATAAGATCGTCAACAAACTCAAAGAAGAAATTGAAGATGGCACAGTTAATGCCGCCGATTACACTTTCAAAGCACTTTTGCCGATTATTGAACAGCAAAAAAAAGCAATTGTTATTTTAGAGATCGAAAAAGGTGAGCTTCAGAAAGAAATCACCAAAAGCAAAAGACAAAATCGCCGTCTTGAAGATCAGCTGACGTTAAGTCAGCGACCCCGCATTAATTAAAGACGCAAATAACACCGCTCATCAACATAATTTTGAGTGGTGTTTTTATTTGACAGATAATCAATATTATGTTAATTTAAACAAAGAAATTTAATATAGGGGGTAAAAAAATGAAACGAGTTTTTAAGATTAGCAATCCCGATCATCTCCCAATTTGTATTACCGTCCAAACCGATGATGAGAAATTGATAAACACCATCAATCAGCATGTTGCCAATTGGATGGCAAAATTAACCAAGTATATTTTTCCAGAATCGTTTGGCAGTTGGGAAGAATTACTCGGTGAGTATGAACTTTATACTGACGATACCCCGACCACTAAAGACAACGACGGTTCGCTTGATTCATTTCCACCACCAACTGACGATGTCACCGATTCGTCTGCGACATGAATGTGTTTAACCGCTCGTCACCGATTAGTGACGAGCGGTAATTCGTATCCGTGATAGATTTAAGGTTTAGAATATATAATTTTTATATGTATTGTTGTAGCAAATTTATTTATTAATGATTGCTTTGTTAAAAACCGATAGAAGGAGGAATCGTTTTATAGAAGTTTTGTATTTATTTTTGAACTTTGATTTTAACTTTTAACTTTTTACATTTGATTTTTCTTATGTTTTGCATAAAATTTTTATAATTTTCTACTTTTCAATGGAACGCCGCCTTGCGGCGTTTCATCAAGCAGGCGGTCAATTATTAAGGTCAAACAGTAGTATTGAAAAAATGACCGCTCATAAAAAGTGTAGTAATGAATAGTCATTTTTTTTGCAATATTTCAATTTTTATGGTAATATTTACATATAATTATTAAATATTAAGTATGATTAGTTCAAAACCGCCATCTGGTATGCGAGATACTTTGCCAAATGAGCTTAGAAAAAAAGAACAAATTATAAATCAGATAAAACAAATTTTTGAAAAGTTTAATTATGATCCAATTGACACACCCGTTTTGGAACGAATTGAGGTTTTAAATGGCAAATTTAGCAGTCAAGAAGAAAACGAAAAGCTTATTTTTCAAATTCAAAAACGAGGCGATAAATCCGAAGAAGGTAGCGATCTTGGTCTTCGTTATGACCTTACCGTTCCTTTATCACGCTTTTACACTGAATATCAAAATGATTTGCCCAAAGTTTTTAAACGTTATTGTATTGATAAAGTCTGACGTGCCGAACGGGCCGGGCGGGGTAGATTTCGTGAATTTTATCAATGTGATATTGATACCATCGGTTCTAGCTCAAACTTAGTTGAAGTGGAAACGTTCTTAGCTTTAGCGCAAGCTCTGGAATGTTTTAATTTGAAAAATCTTTCTTTAAAAATTAGCTCCAGAGATTTTTTGAAGAAATTTTTAGAAAGTTTTGGTATAGTAGATTTAAAAACTTTTATGACTTGTCTTGATAAACAAGACAAGATTGGTTTTGACGGTGTTTTAGAAGAGTTAAAATCAAAAGATTTTGATGAAACTATTTCCAAAAATATTTTAAAGATTTTAAGCAATGAATCTGACTTTGAAAATTATTGTAAAGATAAACCAGAAATTTTAACTATCATTAATCAAATTAATACTATTATGGCTTTAGCCAGACCTTTCTTGTCGGATATCAATATCTATTTTTGTAAAACTTTAGTTAGAGGTTTCGACTATTATACTAGCACTATTTTTGAATTCTATAGTCCTGATTTAGGTTCAACTATTGCTGGTGGCGGTAGATATGATAGTTTAACTAGTATTTTTAATGGCAATAAAACTCCAGCTTGTGGAGGTTCTATCGGCATTGAAAGAATTTTTGGTCTTTTAGATGATCAAGAAATACAAAATGAAAAGAAATCAGTTCTCATTGCTTTGTTTGACGATACCATGAAAGGTGATTGCTTAGAATTGTTAAAATTTTTGACTGATAATAATATTAATTCCGAAATCTATTTGTCGGCCGATAAATTGGGCGATCAAATCAAGTATGCTTTATCAAAAAACTGTAAATATTTAATTATTTATGGTCCAGATGAAAAAACTAAAGGAATTTTAACAGTAAAAAATTTAATTTCCAAAGAACAAATCGAAGTCAAAAAAGATGATTTATTGGCGTCTTTAAAATTTTAATTAGCCATTACTTTAAAGAGCAGTCAACTTAACAACGTGGGCTGCTCTTTTTTAGTGTGTTTTTGTGGCCATTTTGAGAGTGATAATGTCTTGTTTTCAAGCTTGACACATTTGTGTTTTTATGATAAGTTAACATTAGTGTCTTGCATCCAAGACCGAAGATTTTCATTCTTTGTCTAACTCGGTCTTTGTCTATTTAACCTCCTAATTTAAATATAAAGACACTTGTAGTAGGAAGATTAGTCACCTTCCTACTCAAAAACTCGTTCTTTATTTTATATTTTAGTTCTCAAGAAAAAGCGGCTCGCGATATGGGCCGCTATTTCATTTGACATTTTTTATTTCTATGTTAAATTATATCATAGCTATTCCAAGAAGGCCTCCTCTTGGATACATTGCCAATTGGCAATGATACTAAAAGGGGAGTAAAATTTGTTCTTTATTTATTATTTTTTGATATGCGCGCGGCTTCTCATAAAGGAGTCGCTCATTTTTTATCCAAAACTTGATTTTTCTAAATATTATTATATAATAATAGTATGTACATTAGATACTTATGCTATAAGCATAAAGCTGCGACCACAAGCAGTGGAGTCAACGTAACAGAGGAATTCTAAGTGATAAGTAGTGGTGAACGAAAAAATCACTAAAATAGTTCAGTATCGTTCAAAGAAAATATTATAGAAATATGTATTTTCAATAGCTTTCGCCATCCGCGAAAACAATGTCCAATACTGGCTATCCTCGGCCGGCAATCTGCCTTAAACAGGTTGCCGTTTTTCTTTTTATAATGACATTAATTCAAAAATTTGTTAAAATATTTCTATAAATATTTAATATGTCCGATATAAAACTAACCGATGATATTTCTAACCTCTATGGGGTTGGCAAATATTATCAAGACAAACTAAAAAATTTAAACATCAATGTCATAAAAGATTTATTGTGACATTTTCCTTTTCGTTACCAAGATTTTACTAATATTAAGCCAATTATTGATTTGCAACTTGATGAACCAGCCACCATTATTGGTAAAGTTGAAAAATTAAAAAGCTATCGAACTTATCGACGCAAAATACTATTAACCGAAGGTAAAATTATTGATGACACTGGGTCGGCTGATTTAGTTTGGTTTAACCAGCCGTTTATTGCTAATCAAATTAAAAACGGCACGATTGTTACTGTTTCTGGCAAACCCAAAACCAAGGGCAAACATTTTGTTTTCCAAAGTCCAGCTTTTGAAATTATTTCTGGCAAAGAAGATTACGAAGATATTGATATTAACAATTTAAAGCATACTGGCCGCTTAATCCCCGTATATCCAGAAACCAGTGGAGTGAGTTCTAAAATGTTGCGCAATTATGTTAAAAGATTATTAGATACATTCGACGCAGAATTTATTGATTATTTACCGGCCGAAACTAAAAGAAGAAATAAATTATTTAATTTAAAAGATGCTTTGCACAAAATCCATTTTCCCGAAACAATTGACGAGGCCACTCAAGCTCGCAATCGTTTTGTGTTTGAAGAAATGTTGTTAACTCAACTTCATTTAATGCGTATCAAAGACAAGATGTCAAAAAATAAAGCTCCAAAAATTAAAGCCGACATTGATTTAACAAAGCAATTTTTATCAACTCTACCTTTTATTTTAACCAATTCTCAAAAGAAAGCCATTTGGGATGTGATGAAAGATTTAGAAAGTGGATCGCCAATGAATCGTTTACTGGAAGGCGATGTTGGCTCGGGTAAAACCATTGTAGCAGTATCTGTGGCTTTATTATGTATAAAACAGGGTTGACAAGTGGCTTTTATGGCACCAACCGAAGTGTTAGCCAAACAACACTATCAAAGTATTATAAAATATTTGGAACCATTTAATATAAAAGTTGCTTTAATGACTGGCGAAGGGGTTCAAATTAAAGATGGCTTTATCGAAGGTAAAGTTTCCAAAGAATATTTATTAAAGAGTATCAAAGAGGGCACTCAGTGATTGGTAGTTGGCACCCATGCTTTAATCCAAAAAAATATTGATTTTGAAAAATTAGGTTTGGTTATTATTGATGAACAACATCGTTTTGGTATCAAACAGCGCAAAGAACTGCTTCGCCACCCTAACAACCCGAACCCATCCGAATTATCCGAAGAGAAAGCAACAAAACATCAAAATGATAAAATTATTGAAAAAGATTTATCTTTTAAGTTGAATAAAATATTCCTTGAAATTCACGATGAAATTGGTAGATTTTGTCGCGAAAGGCAGTATGGCGATTTATTGGCACAAAAATTAAAAGAAAATAATATTAACTTTCAGCGAGAAGTCCCGATCGAAATTGCTGATATAAAATCAAATTTTGCTGATTTTATTATCGAAGATAAAATTATTGTTGAGTTAAAGTCAAAGCCATATATCGAGAAAATTGACTATAATCAAATTTTGAGATATTTAAAAACAACAAATTTAGAGCTGGGCTTATTAGTAAATTTTACTCAAAAATATCTAAAACCCAAAAGAGTTTTGAACTCAGAATATTCGAATCGTTCGGGTTGTTCGGATTGTTTGGATAGCGTATTGCTTCCGCACTTTTTATCCATGACTGCTACGCCAATTCCACGCACATTAGCACTGTCAATTTACGGTGATTTGGATTTATCAATTTTAGACGAAATGCCTAAAAATCGAAAAGCTATTATAACCAAAATCGTGACCAAATCAAAAGAGAAACCAATGTTTGAATTTATTCGCCAAGAAATAAAAAATGGACGCCAAGCTTTTGTGATTTGCCCTCGGATTGAAATTGCTGAAGAAACCAATGAAGACGGCACTAAAAAAGCCAAAAATTTATTTTCTTTTGATCAGCTTTTAAATTATGAAGTTAAAGCCGTCAAGAAAGAAGTGGAAAAGATGAAAAAAGTTTTTCCCGAATTTCAAATTGAAATGCTTCATGGTAAAATGAAATCCAAAGAGAAAGAATTGATTATGAAAAAGTTTTATAATAATGAAATTAATTTATTGGTTGCAACTTCCGTTATTGAAGTTGGTATTGATGTTCCTAATGCGAGCGTCATGTTGATCATGGGCACGGAAAGTTTTGGACTATCTCAACTTCATCAATTCCGTGGTCGAGTTGGCCGGGGTAATTATCAATCATATTGTTTTCTTTTTACCGAGTCAAATAGTAAAACTACAAAAGAAAGATTAGAGGCCATGGTTGATTGCCATGATGGTTTTAAATTGGCTGAAATCGATTTAAAATTACGTGGGCCAGGGGAAATGTTTGGCAAGAATCAATC
>JAKJEE010000001.1 GCA_022705625.1 Patescibacteria group bacterium | reverse complement strand
ACAATTTCGCTACATTAAAGAAATTATCGCCAAAGATGGCCAAGACGGCCGAGGACAATTTATTGATGGCCGTACCAGTGAAGATATTTTTCTGAAATTACCCGTGGGCACAATCATTCATAACTTAGACAATAATACTACCTCAGAAATTATTAATGTTAATGAAAAAATTCTAATTGCCAAAGGTGGCATTGGTGGTCGTGGCAATTTTCACTTTCGATCTTCAACGAATACTTCTCCTCAAGAATTTGAAGAAGGAAAACCCGGTCAAGCTTTTACAATTCGTTTAGAATTAAAGCTGATTGCCGATATTGGCTTAGTTGGCTTGCCAAATGCTGGTAAATCTAGTTTAATTAATGAAATCACTAACGCCAAAAGCAAAGTTGCTAATTACCCTTTTACCACTTTAGAACCTCATTTGGGTGTATTTGAAGATTTAATTATTGCCGATATTCCTGGCTTAATCGAAGGTGCCTCTCAAAACAAAGGATTGGGTATTAAATTTTTACGTCACATTGAAAGAACTAAAATTATATTTCATTTAATCAGTTGTGAAAATACAAAACCAATCGCTGCCTATCGTGAAATTCGAAAAGAATTAGAAAAATACAATAAAATATTCAAAACTAAACCAGAATATATTTTTCTAACCAAGACCGATACCGTTGATAAAAAAATTATTACTAAACTTAAAACCCAATTTGCCAAAATCAATAAAAATATTCTTTGCTTATCAATTTATGATTATGACAGCATTGAAAAACTCAAAAAATTATTATATAAACTTAATAATGACAAGTTAAAGAAAATTATTTCCAAATAATGCAAAAGAAGGACAATGTCCTTTTTTTCTTTTACGCTTAATGTTGCTTATTTTTTGCAACCACAAGTTTTATTATTATTTTGACAACTATTACCACCGGTTTGAGAACCATTTAATGCACCAGCGCATGTGTTATTGGCTTCGCATTGTTGTTTATTATTTTGACCAAATTAACTTTTAAAATATAGTAAAACCCCCATTGCTGGGGGTTTTAATGGTATGTTTAACTTATCAGTTGTTTCGTTGACCGCCAAAACCTCCTCGGTTTGGACGATTGTTGCCAAAACCACCACCTCGATTAAATCGGCCAGCACCCTCTTCTTTGGGGCGAGCTTCATTAACGGTTAATGGTCTTGCATCCAATTCCTTGCCATTAAACATTTCTATAGCTTTTTGTGCTTCTTCATCAGTTGACATTTCGACAAAACCAAATCCTTTGGATCGGCCTGTCATTCTGTCCATAAGAACAGTTGCACTTTCAACTACACCAGCTTGAGAAAAATATTCTTTTAGTGATTCGTCAGTCACACTATAAGACAAATTTCCAACATATAATTTTTTTGCCATGGTATATTATTGTCTAGATAAAATAATTAAGCGACCTATCCCTACTCATTCTTTCTTGCTTACATCATTTTATCTATGTAAGGAAAAGGACTCATAAGAGAACATTAATAGTATAGCACATATACCTTGATTGTCAAATGTTAATTTTAATCCTTCCCGTTTTAAGATTGGATTTTCACTAATTATTTACTCATTGGCCGCCTTCACTTTGCAAACTTTAATTGATCCTTCTTTAACGCACACTGCTTTTGGTTCACCCTCGCATTTATTATCAGTTGAACTACAATTATCTTGATTGACCGCATGACAATATTTACTTAAATTTGTCTTAAAGGTATTAAACACCGAAGTTAAATAGTTTTTATGAATACCAATCTTTGTAGCTATATTACCACCATTTTCACAACCACAACATGCGGTTTCAATAACAACGCAATCGGTATCAGCAGTACATTTTTTATAGGTAACACTTGTCGAGGCGACCGGAGCCACTCATATATTAGTGCATAAACCACTCATACATTTTACTTTGGGAGTAAAACAATTATTGACACCAACTGATTTACAAGGTAATAATTTATTGGCTTGACAATATTTAGTAAGCGTATTAGTAAAAGTGTACTTGTGTTTAGAATTAATTGGCATTTGTGTTAGAAAATCGTTACCATATTTACAACCACAACAATCAGTTTCAACATAACTACATTGAGCATCACTGGTGCATTTTCTTTGTTCTTCAGTTATAACTGGCGCACTAGCTTTAGTAGTAGTCGTAGTGGTCGTCGTAGTAGTCGTAGTGGTAATAGTCGTCGTCGTCGAAGAAATAGGTGGCGTAACCGGTAATTCACCGGATGAACCCTGACTCGTTAGATTAACAACGCAAACTTTATTCTTACATGCTACGGTAGCATCAAATCGACATCGATTATAATTTCAAACGCAAGAATCTAAACTCATTTTTTTACAATATGTCGCTATATTATTTTTAAAATTATTTAAATAACTTTTATTAATACCCACTTTTGTATTATCAACTCCTCCCTTTTCACAACCACAGCAATCAGTTTCTGCTATTGCACAATCTGAATCTTTCATACATTTATTCATTGTTGAAGTCACGGCTGGCTTTATTGGTTTTTCTCAAACCGCTGTGCATGTTTTATTTAGACATTTGGCCTCAACCTTAAGACGACAATTATTAATAGACGATTGCACACAAGCTGCTCCATTACAATCATTTTTTCATTTAGCCAAAAAAGTTTTTTCTGAGTTACGATTGATAGCTGTTTTAGTTTTTTCAGTGTATCCTCAAGCACAAGGGCAACAACCGGTATCAACAATTTTACAATCGGAATTATACGAACATTTTAGCATATCAGCTGATAGTTCAATGCTTTTAACTAAAGTTTGAGAACAATCTTTCTCACAGTCTTTTTGTGAAAGATAGCCACCCGTATTGTTTATAATAGATTTGGCTACGCATTGATATGTTGGCAAAGAACAATAATAATATTCTTTTAATGTTGTTTCCGTAGCCGACATCGAATTAACATTGTTGGTGTCTGTTGAAACTTCCGAATCTTCATCCGTTGGTGTTAAATTTTTGCTAACTTCTGGTTTAGCTACAATACACTTTCCACCATCACATTTAGCTATCCTGTCGATTGGTAAAACTGGGTTTTTATTACAGTCAACACTCACCGGACATCGTGTTTCAGTAGCACAATATTCATTTTTAATCTCTTCGATTTTCGATCGAGATTGCCCATTCACTGCTCGTCATATTCATTCTGAGTCCATATTACTTAAACAATAGCAACAACCCATTGGTTCGTTGGTTATATTGATAAGTTGACAATCACTATCAACCGCACAAGTTTCCATATCACTAGTAATTAAATCAACGGGGGAAATTGTTTTGTCTGGCGACGAATCTACATCGGCCAACAATGTTTTTTTAGAGGAAAATAATTTTGTTGATACCTTATCAAAAAAATTAGGCAAATTAAAAACCTTAGTGCCTTGAGTTAATATTCCCACCACCAATAAAGCCACTAACATCAATGGTATAGATTTTTTCATAATTTAAATTTATGCAATTTTTAAGAACATTTTTAAAACAAATTTTCAAAAAAATTGTTTGATTTATTATTAATTATAAAAATTGTAACAATAAATAAAAAAATGTCAAGGTCTTTACGATCATGTTTTATTTATGGCCTTTTACTAATATTATATTTATTAAATTACTAACATTGATAACTTTCCTCTATTTAATATAATACATTTAAATTGACATTTTAAAAAATGACTTCACTAGTAGTGCCAATTAAAATAATTTAAAAAGATTTTTATAATAAAAGCCCAAAACGTGTTTGATCTTCTATATATACTCCTTGGCTTGAATTATTAAAACAAATAATGTATAATAACCACCATGGGCCTGTAGCTTAGCTGGTAGAGCGCCTGCATGGCATGCAGGAGGTCGTGGGTTCGAGTCCCATCAGGTCCACCCCCACACTAACTTTCATTTCTATTTATTAAATTATTCGCCTAACCAATATAGTGGGTATGATGCTCTATACTTTTGAGTATATATACATAATACCCATATCAATATTAAAATAATTTAATAAATAGGTTAAAATGTCACAACCAAAAGAAAGTGTATGCCACCAAGCCAAAAGCTCACTCCAAAATAGTGTATTACGAAGCTTACGCCTCAAGAGATGAAGCCCATCGTCGGGAACACAATCTCAAACTTCGAGCTCAAGCTTTAAATGGCCTTAAAAAAAGAACCAAGAAATCTCTTGAAGCTCAATGAAAGTTAGTGTGGGGGTTCAACTCCTATCATTAAATCTGTTAAATGTAACCTTAGAATTCACGTGAAAACCAACAAAAACTTTACAAGGTTTTCACTATTTTTTAAACACTGGAAGGGTGGCTGAGTGGTTGAAAGCGCAGCTCTCGAAAAGCTGTAAGGCGAATAACCTTCGTGAGTTCAAATCTCACCCCTTCCGCTCTAATTGTTCCCATAGTTCAATGGATAGAACAAGGGCGTCCTAAGCTTTAGATGGAGGTTCGACTCCTCCTGGGGACACAATCTGTTTACAAAATGTAAAAAACTTGCTATAATACCTATACCAAATGACAATTTGGTATTTAATAAAAATGCCGCTTTAATAATTTAATAATTAATTGTGCCGAGGTAGCTCAGTGGTAGAGCATACGCCTGAAGAGCGTAGTGTCGAGTGTCCGATTCACTCTCTCGGCACACTACGAATTTTAAAACCAAATAAAGCGGGTAATCATAAACCATGGTTATACCACGTTTAAAATATCAGAAAATCAATATTCCAGCTATTGGCTCTTCTATTGATGGCACTGTTTTAAGCAAAGAAGGAAAAACATTATATGTCGATGTTAGTCCTCTTGGTTTAGCGGTAGTTCGTGGCATTGAATTTATTACTGCCAAAAACTATATTAAAAACCTAAATATTGGCGACAAAATTAGCGTGATGATCGTTGATTTAGACAATGAAGACGGCTTGATTGAGGCCTCATTAAAAGAAATCAGCGCTAATCAAATTTGATACACTTTAGCCAATGCCAAGAAAAATAGTGACACTATTACTATTAAAATTAGAGAAGTCAATCGTGGCGGTTTAATCGCTGATTATATGGGTATCAAAGGCTTTTTACCGGTATCACAATTAAACCCTGAGCACTATCCATTAGTTGATGGTGGCGATAAAGAAGAAATTTTAGCTCGACTTAGAAGTTTTGTTAATACCGAAATACCAGTAAAAATTCTTGATCTTGATAAAGAATCAGCTAAGCTTATTTTTTCTGAGCGCGAAGTTCTTAATGAAGAACATAAACAAAAATTAGCTGCTCAATATCAAATTGGCGATATTGTTGATGCTGAAATTACTAAAGTTGTTGACTTTGGTTTGTTCGTCAAATTCGGCGAACCAGCCATTGACGGTTTAATTCATATCTCGGAAGTAGATTATAAATTAATCCCCGATTTGAAAGCTGTCTATAAAGAAAGTGATATTGTTAAAGCTAAAATCGAAAGCATCACTAACGGCCGTATTGCTTTGTCAATCAAATCTTTGAAACCAGATCCATGAAAAGATATCACTGATATTTATAAATTAGGCAAAAAATATGAAGGCACTATTTTGAAAACCGGCACATTAGGCGTATTAGTAGAATTAGAACCAGGCGTATATGGTTTTCTCAAATTTAGTGATCTTCGAGAAGAAGAAGCTCCTAAAGGGCCACTTGAAGTTGGAAAATCCTATCAATTCACTATCAAATCTTTGGACACCGAAAATCGTCGCATTACTTTAGGAATGTAATTAAATTTTAAAAAACGGCCCATTGACTGGGTCGTTTTTAAAATTATATAATTTAGGATAACAGATCTTTGAGTGCCTTAGCTGGTCTAAACTTAGCAACTTTCTTAGCAGCAATATGAATTTTTTCACCTGTTTTTGGATTTACACCCATTCTGGCTGCTTTGGCTTTAACTACAAATGAGCCAAAACCACTAATCGCTGCATCCTCTCCCTTTTTTAAAGATTTAGAAATACTATCAAACACTAAAGCAATCACTGCTTCAGCATCTTTCTTGGTTGATTTTAGTTGTTCTTGAACTAATTCAACTAAATTTTCTTTGTTCATAACAATTTTTTTACTTTATTAAAAATCGAGCGACCATATTAAAAACATATACTATTTACTATATGTTTTTTGTTATTGATTATATTATATATAACTTTTAGTAAAAAAGCAAGTGTTTTCGATGTTTTTAAGAATTGGTCGAATTACACACCAAATCAATTGCTATGTCAACAATTTGTCCACTTTTGACTTTGCCTTTTTCCCAGCAGAAGTATTAGGATAGTTTATTGTTATTTTCCTTTCTCTTTCATTTGCCATCTTTATTTCTATAGTGATGATTTTATATTTATTGAGCATCGGTATATCTTCTCCTCATTCAACAAAAACAATGTTACTTGGGTTATTAAAAACATCTTGTATACTTATATTAGCTAAATCATTGTCAATATTTAAATTATGAGTTTGATTGTTTATCAGCCTATATAAGTCAAAATGATATAGTTTTTTAAAAACGCTATTATTTTTGTTGATGTCGTATACTTTCATTACCACAAAGGTAGGACTTAATACATTACTCTTTATATTTAAAAAATCTTTGAGTCCTTTTACAAACTCCGTTTTACCCGTACCTAATTCGCCCTTTAATATCACAATGAGTGCCTGTTGAGCATGGTTTATATCAAGCATTAATTCTTCTAAAATTGTTTGGGCAATTTTATGAGTAGTTTTTATATTTTTTGAAATATATTTTTTAAATTCCACGGTTTTCACATTTTATTTGATATCTATAATTTAGCCATTACTTCTATGCCTAATAGTTCTAATCCTCATTTTAAAATATTGGCTACCCCTTTAGTCATATCAATTCTCAGTTTTTGATTTTGTTCAGCATCAATAATACGATTTTTCTCATAAAAACTACTAAAATATTTGGCCAATTCGAATAAATAAGTTGCTAAAATATGGGGCATTAAGTTTTCACCTGATTTGGTTAGCGCCTCTTTAAAATACAACATATGTCTTAACAACAGTTTTTCCTCACTGGAAAGTTGACTATTTAGCTCATCTTGATTACTAAGATTGGGTTTGGTTTTATTTAATAACGAACAACAGCGCGCATACGTATATTGAATATATGGCCCACCATTCCCCCTAAAATCAATGGCTTCATTAATATCAAACTTCAAATCTTGTTCACGTTCTAATTTTAACATTGCGTATTTTATTGAACCCAGTGCTAACTGATTGATAATATGCTCTTGGTCTTTTTTATTAAAATTCTTCAATGATTGATAATCAGTTCCCATCTTGTTATTAATCGCAGTTACCACCTCTTGAAGTAATTCCACTACACTTAGCACTTCGCCACTACGTGAGCTCATTTTACTACCATCTTTATTACAAACCGCGCCATAACTTAAATGTTTAAATTTATCTTTGTTGCCAATCTGTAATTGATCGCAAACGGCAAACACTTGTTGCATATGTAGTTTTTGCTCTGGGCCAACTACTCATAAATATTGGTCACAAATAAACTGGCTCGTTTTCATTTTCGTTAAATATATGTCCTGCGTAAAATACATCGCCGTGCCATCTGATCTTTGAATAATTGTATCCGTTAGATTATAGGCCTGTAATTGTGTTAAGATTGCCCCATCTTCCAACGTTTTAAAAACCCCTTTTTTTACCCCTGCTTTTAATAAATTCTTGGCTTTATTATAAAATTTACTTTCATATCAATAATGATCAACTTGGCTATTGATAATTTTAAAAATTTGAGAAAATCCTTCATAAAATCAATCATTTAGTTTTTTCCATAATTTTCTCACTTGTTTATGATTATTTTCTCACTCTCTTAATAATCATTGCAATTCTTCTTTATATTTTTCTTCTTTTTCTAATTTATTTCCTCAAATATAATATTTACCAATAAAAGCGTCTTTTGGTTCATCGGCTATCGGCTGTGGCCATTTACTTGGTTGTTTGGTTCATTGATTTAATAAGTCTTTAATATCAGTCACTTGATCATTAAATCTTAAGTAACCTAACATTGCTTTGCAAATATGCACACCGCGATCATTAAATAAGCAATCGGCCGTCACTTTATGATTTAAAGCTCTGAGAATTCGGATAATAGCCATCGCCAGCACCGAATTACGCAAGTGACCAATGTGTAACGCCTTGTTGGTATTGGGACTAGTATGTTCAATTAAAAAACTTTTTCGATTAGTAGTAAAAAATTGCTTTTTATTTAAATTTACTATCGTTTTTAAATTATTTAATAAAAATTCGGTTTTTACATAAAAATTTAAAAACCCTGGTTGTTTAAATTCGATTTTTTCAATAAAGGTTTTTACCACTTCATTAGTTTGTAATTGATTAATAATTTTATCAATAACATTACAATCTAATTTTAAAACCATACCAATATTAGTTGAAAAATCGCCAAAAGTTGCATTAGAAATTTTTTCTAATTTAACTTGCGATTGATTAATAGTTATTGATAATTTTTCTTGATTTAAAACCTTGATTATCGTTTCGAATATAATTTTTTCGAGTGTTTCTTTCATAATAAATAATTTAATTAGGCCTAATTAGTGTCTTAATATTATACACTTTAATATCGGGACAGGACTCTTTTAAAAACATTATTATTTCATTTTTTTGGTTATTAACTTCTTCAGCCATAACTGATTTTGAACATTCAATGGTTAGCTCATTATTAATAAAACTTTTAGGAAAACATAGGAATAAATTTTTTTGTTTTATATAATCTTCGGTAATACTTAAAATCACTTGTTCGTTAATACCATTGTCTAAATTCAATCCTTTAACTCTTTTTTTTATAATCTCACCTAATAATTTAAACATACTAACTTAATAATTAATACTTAATTTTAAATGCGAATTGGCATTAACACATAAATAAAGCTGTCATCATTGGTGGCTTTCAGTAAGGCCGGACTATCCTCACTAATCCCCATAAAAATCTCATTATTGTTAATACTCTCTAATCCATCCAAAATATAACTATAATTAAAACACATTTTGGCATCATAACCTTCAATCAAACATTTTACCCGATAGATACCCTCCCCTTTATTAGTATCTGATCCTTTTAGCACTATTTCTTGTTTTTTAATATCTAATTGAATATTAATATCTTTAATTTGACTACTAAGTAAACTTATTAATTTAATTGATTCAATAAATTTATTTTTATCAATTTGTAATTTGGTTTGAAATGTTTTAGGTATAATATTTTTATAATTTGGAAATTCACCTTCAATCAACCGAGAAATTAAATCCACACTACCAAAATCAAAGAAAATTTGATTATTCGAGAAGAAAATTTTAACCCGATCATTAATATCCTCAAAATTTTGTAAAATTAACATTACTTCATTAATGGTTTTGGTGGGCACAATAATTTTAACTTCTTGATTACCTTTAAATTTATAAAAACTTTTTCCTAATTGCTTCTCAGCTAATCGAAAACTATCAGTGCTCACAAAAAACATATTATCATTGTTAAAATGAAAATACACACTATTTAGTTCTGGTTTATTAAAACCAGCATTGGCGCTTTTAATAACTTGAGTTAAAGTTTTTAAAAATTCTTGAGAATCTATTTCTAAATAATCCTCCGATTTAATTTTTGGAATAATTGGAAAATCGGTGCTATCAAACCCTTGAATATTTAATTCAAAATCTTTAGTTTGAATATATAATTTATCTTTTTTAGTTTCTAATGTAATTTTTTCTTCTTTTAAATTACTTATTAAACTAAGTAACAATTTAGTGGGAATAATAATATCACCCTCTTCAATTACTTCCCCATTCACAAAATAATTCAAACCTAACTCTAAATCAGTAGAAACTAACTGCAACTGATTTTTAAAAGTTTTGATTAAAATATTATTTAAAATTGGTAAACTTAAATTGCGATTAGTTATTTTTTCACAAATATTTAATGCTTTTTTAAGATTAGAAGTTAAACAAGTAAATTTCATATTATTATTTTTATTTTTTATTAAATTATTAATAATTATTAATATTATTAGTTAGGTGGATAAGTGTAAAAACTAAAATTGTTTAATAAATAATTAATTATTCTTACCTTCTTAATGTGTATAACCATATTTTAATTATAGCACAACTTTTGATTATAAAAAACTAAAACCTATTTATTTATTTTTAACAAACTCAATACCTAAGTTATAATACTTGTTATCCTAAACTTTTCAACAAGTTTAGTAAATGGTTTTCCACTAATTAAACACATCGTAACTTAATTTTTCAATTATTGCTTCTAACTCACTATTTAAAACGCTATCTTTAACCCTTTCCTCTTCTATTTTTTTACAAGAATGCATTACGGTAGTGTGATCTTTATTATTAAAAACTTCACCAATAGCTGGATAAGATAATTTTACTAATTCTCTTAATATATACATAGTAATCTGTCTGGCTTTAACTAAATCTTTTCGTCGCGAGTTACTTTTAATTTTATCTAATGGTATGTCATAAAAATTTGAAACCACTTTTAAAACCTCTAAAGGTGTAACGGTTTTTTTAGGTTTTTTAATAAAATCTTCTAAAAGTTTTTTAGACAATTCAATGCTGGGATTGATTTTTTTAACTTCAAAATTAATTAATAATGTATTTAACGCTCCTTCTAACTCTCGCACGTTATTAGTAATATTTTGGGCAATATAATCAATGATTTCTTCTGGTAAGTTAGATTTTTTATCTTTTAATTTGTTTTTTAAAATCGCCACCCGCGTTTCATAATTAGGTAAGCCAATATCGGCTACCATTCCTCCTTCAAAACGAGATCGTAACCTTTCCTCGAGTCCAGGAATAGCTTTTGGTGGCCGGTCCGAGGTAAACACAATTTGTTTATTAGCTTCATATAAAACATTAAAGATATGAAATACCTCTTCTTGGGTTTTTTCCTTATTGGCAATAAACTGAATATCATCAATTAATAATAAATCAATTTTTTTATATTGTTTTTTAACTTCATCAATGGATTGCTCTCGGATCGAACCAATAATATCATTTACTAATCTTTCGGTATTTATGTATCAGATATTTATTTTTTTATTTTTTGTTTTAACGGCATTCCCGAGGGCTTGCATTAAATGAGTTTTACCTAACCCTACCCCACCATAAATAAACAAAGGATTATATTTAGATCCCAAATTATCAATTACTGCTAATGCAGCGGCATGAGCCAGTTCATTATGTGAACCAACTACCAAATTATCAAATGTATATTTTGAATTTAAATTAGTATCTGGATCTTGGGCTGATTGAGTTAAGTGAGCAGCTACCCCACTGGTTTTTTTAGGATTAACAGCTGTATCATTAGTTAAATCTTTTTCACTAATACTTTGATATTTTTTAATATTATCGATTGAATCGGTTTTATAAATAATGGTTTTTATTTCGGGGGCAAATTTTTCCAAGGCCTTTTTAATATATTTATTATATCTATTTTCAAGTCACTCTTTAGCAAAATTAGAATTAGTGGCCACGATTACCGTGTCCTTGGTTTTTTCTATAATTGCACTGTTTTTAAATCAAGTAATAAAATTGGCCCTAGAAATATTTAATTCAATTTCCGACAATACGTCTTTTCACAATCTTTTTAGTTCTTCGTTCGACATAAATAAGTATTCAATTTTTCGATTATTATATCAACTATATTATAGCTATTTTTTTACTATTTTTCAACCAAAGTAAAGCCAAAATTAACCAATAAGTGGAAAAGCTGTGCAAAGTTTTAATTTAACTAAATTAGTTTTTCTTACCAAGTAATCAAGGTCTTACTTAAAATATAAAATAATTATCATTTTTCCACTTGTTTTATCATTTATAATATGATAAGCTATATTAGTTAACTAATATATTAAAATTTTATTATGGCCACTAAACGAACTTATCAACCCAGTAAAAGAAAAAGAGCTAAAAAGTTTGGTTTTTTAAGCCGACAATCCACATCAGCTGGTAAAAAAATCATTAAACAAAGAAGATTAAAAAATCGTAAAAAACTTTCTGCTTAATTATGTTAGCTAAAAAGTATCGATTAGGTAAAGACAAAGATATTCGTCGTGTTTACCAAAATCAAGCGGCAGTGTTTGGTCGAGGTATCATCATTAATTTTGCGAACAATAATTTGTCTCATTCCCGCTTTGCTTTTGTGGTATCAGCTAAAACATTAAGTAAGGCCGTTGATCGCAATTATTATAAACGGCTATTAAGGGATATTGTTTATCAATCATTAACGATTATACCAACTGCTTTGGACATAGTAATTGTAATTAAAAAGGAAATAACTCGAATGAATTTTCAAGAAATTCAACAAGAGTTAAATATGCTGGTTAAAAAATTAAATAAATAACATATGTTTAAAACCTTATTTTGACAGCCAACTATAAATTTATTATTTTTAATAACTAATTTTTTTGGTGATTTTGGTTTGGGTATTATTTTCACTACCGTTGCTATTCGTGGCTTGCTATGGCCACTATTTACTCGTAATGAAATTCTACAGAAAAAGATGCAAAAAATTCAACCTGAAATTAAACAAATTCAAACTGAATACAAAAAAGATCCTAAAAAACAAACTGAATTATTATTAGCAATTTATAAAGATAATAAAATTAATCCCAGTTTTGCTTTTCTATTCTCATTTTTACAAATTTTTATCATCTTTGGGTTGTATAGCGCTTTTACCGTAGCGGTTAGACCAGATTTTATTAATAATTTATACCCATGAGTTGGTAAACTAATTAATGCCAATATTAGTTATAATTTTTTGGGAATAGTTAATTTATCTCAAGCCAATTTGGTTTTTGCCATTTTAGCGTCAGCAGTTCAAGTCCTTCAAGGTATGGTGACCTTAAAGTATTTAAACAATAACGATCCACAAAAAAATATGATAAAGATTTTTACTTATGTGTTCCCAGCTATTTTTATTCTTAATTACAAAAATTTTAAAAGTGTAATTTTCCTTTACTGAATTGTCATTACCATTTTAAATATTATTCAAACTTTATATATTCGCCGTAAAGTTGCTAAAGAATAAATTATGGAATTAGCTATCGAAAAAATAAAAAATGTTCTGGATGTTTTCTTTCATAGTTGTCATATTGATGATTTTTCCATTGATATTAAAAGCTATGATGCCAATACCAGACTAGTAATTAGTGTTAGCTTGCCAACGACCGCCAGTATTTTTATTGGTCGTTTTGGTAGTAATTTAGAGGCTTTTGAAAGTGTTTTAACTGATATTGCTAATCTTAATGGACAAACGACCGAACGTTGTCGAGTGGAGTTTGATATTAATGGCTATCGGTTAAATCGTCAAAAAGAATTGCAAGATTTAGCCAAGAAAACAGCTCAACGAGTTATGATTTTTAAAACAGCGGTGAAATTAGAACCAATGTCGGCGCGTGATCGCAAGATTATTCATAACGAAATATCATTGTATCCAGATCTAAATAGTTGATCAGAAGGCGAACCACCTAATCGGTATATTGTTATTGGTTTTCGATCAAATTCAATTTAATTTAAAAAAGAGAGAGATTCTAACCCTCTCTTTTTTAAATTAATTAAGAAACACGACATCCCGAGTTACAATTAGTATCAGAGATATGAATGTGAGGAGTAACATCGGAAAAATTTGTTTCATCACATATTATTACCCCCGTAGCGCTTGCTACCCCACTAGTTTTTATATATTTTAGAAATTCAGTTGTGCACTTTATTGACGTTTTTCCATATTCGTCATTTACCACTAAATCAATCGCTTCGTAAGTGTCATGACAAGAAGTATATGTCGATCCAGCTGGTTTTTCGTGATTAGTAAAGATTGGGCCTCACACCAATTTGCCACAACCATCTGAATATCATTTTTTTCTTAAATCGGTAATTAATTTAAATGCTTCTCATACACTGTTAGAAACTTTGCCGGTTTGGAAATCCTGTTGAGCACTAGTCCAATCACCGTGTTGAGCTAAATAGGCGTCATTAGCATCGATAAAATCTTCAATCGTTGTTGGACTTATGCCGTTATCGTCAGTTGAATCTTCGGATTTTGTTCCCCCATCCGCGGCTTGGGTCTCATCTTCACGAGGATCTTCAATTATACTTGGACAGGTAGTATAAACATGCGTGTTGGATTTACCTGTATTTTTCTTTTCGCAATCTGCTATTTTAGGGTCACAATATAATTGTTGAGGAAACTCTGTTAGTTTGGGGTTAATAGTATATAAAATTATATAGGAGCCAAATAAAATTAAAGCCCCGAAAAGAATATTTTTTAATCCTTCTGATGCTGCCTTTACTACATCGGCATTTCCCTGATTAGTCATATATTTAAAACCAACCACAATTAATTTATACAACATAAACAGCAGGGCCGCTCTATAAGCCAAACCCACTATCATATTTACTAAATCGCCAAAGCCATTCAAATTATTTAATCGTTGCAAAGATACACCCGGTAAGCTCACTTCTCAAATGTAATTACTAGCCAAAACTTTCATTGGCGGGATCAATATTAGCAGGAAGATTATGATATATACTATTTTTATTAATATATTTTTAATCATGCAATTATTTTATAAATTTTTTTACACTTTTTACAATCTTTGAGACCTGTTGGTTATTAATATTTAGTTTTTTGGATTTATCTGGTTTCATAGTTATAAACACCGCGATAGTTGTCATTGGTAAGATATTGACACCCGGCATTAAAAAATCAACCAGCGTAGTTAACAAAGATATTACTATTTTCATTGTACCTTTTTTGCCAGATAAAAGCAATATGGAGGTAATAATTATCGTGGGCAAGAAAGTTAAAACTGGGGCAACCGGCGAAAGTCATATTTCCACAGCATCTTTAATAACTGCAAAGAACATTGCAATATAAAACGGTCATTTACTTTCCGATTTTTTTTGTGGTGGCTGGGTGTCTGATGTTTGGTGGCTGGTTTCGGTGGTAGTGTCAGTTTGTTTTTCTGGCTCATCTTTGGCCGGCACATTGTCTTTGATTTTTGTAGTGTTTTCTACTTCATTGTATAAATTTTTAGCTTTTTGAAACTGATTAGTAGCTCCTCGTGATGTACTTTTTTTAACGGCTGATGTGCCTAATTTTTTTGCTCCTTCTTGGGCAAGTTTTTGTGTGCCCTTTTTGGCCACTTGTTTGGCTCCCTTTTGAACTACCTTGGTGCCGAGCTTTTTGACCAAGGTCTTACCTGCCACCTTAACACCGGCCGCAATTAATGTTACAGACATAGCTAAGATTTATTTTTTAAAGACATTAATCTCGCTGGATCGGAGGTGATTAATTGATCTTCAGTGTAAGAAGCCACGACTTGTACTAAAGTATGTTTATCGCCAGCTAAAAATAATCCTGAGCCAATATTTATTTGCGTTAATAATTCTTTTTCAACGCTAGTTAATTGTAATGCCTCGGCTAATTGATTAATGGAAACAGTGGACTGTTTGAACAAGAGTTTGATACTCGAATTGGCAATAATTGGTAAACCATAAGGTGACTTCAAAAAATCATCCAAATCTTGAGTAATAGTTGTTAATCCTAAATAATATTTTCTAGCTCTTTTAGCAAAACTTAGCATAAAGTTGGCACTTTCTTTAAATTTCATTAATAGTCAGGCCTCTTCGATAATTAAAATTCTTTTTTTCATAATTCTTTTAATACTATTTCAAACATAATTAAGCAAGATATACATAGCAATTGGTCGTAATTCTTCTTCTAATTCATTAATATTAAAAACAACAAATTTATTTCTGATATTAATATTGGTGGGGTGATTTAAAAACTGACCATAAGTTCCCTTGGTATATTTGTATAATTTAGCCGCCAAATTAGCCCCACCTTCCATAGTATTTAAAACGTTAGTCAAATCTTCCAGGATTGGCATATTTTCTATAGCATTATCGGATTCAACATCAATATTTCGAGAGGCATAAGTTAAAGTAATAGCTTGGTCAATAACCACCTCTTCAGTTGGACTTAGTCCTCCCAATAAAATTTTAATTAAACCAATTAAATTTAAAACATGACCACGAAATACTTCACCAACAGTTTCATCAGTGGTTATAATTGGTAAATCAAAAGGATTAATATGGTCTTTGGATGATACCGCAATTTTATAGCTTTCACCACCCACCGCTTTAGCTAAATATTCATATTCGTTTTCTGGATCAATAACGATAATTTCTGAGCCCATCATTAATTCTCTAACGGCATGGGTTTTTACGGCATAACTTTTTCCACTACCAGATGTCCCAAACACGCACATATTGGCATTTTCTAAACTAAAGCGATCGAAAATTATTAAACTATTATTGATTAAATTAATTCCATACATAATGCCAGAATTTTGAGTTAAACTTGCAGAAATAAATGGAAAAAGAGTCGAAGCTGGCGTAGAGTTTAATAATGTTCCATAGCCCAAGCGGTCTAAACATAGTGGTATGGTGCTTTCATAACCTTCAAAATGTCGAAAATGAGCTGATTTTGGATAAATCAACTTACTTTCTAAAAAGGTGTTAATTTTGTTTTCATTGTCGTTTAATTCTTGTTCACTATTGCCAATTAAAGTAATATAAACTGCCACGCGAAACATTTTTTCGGTGCCTTGCACTATTGCATTGCGTAAATTTTCAATATCTTCAATAGCTGTCTCTAATGCTGGATTACGTGGCACTCCCTTTTCGGCTTCTAATTGAATTTGAGCACCAACGTCGCCTAACTTTTTTCGAAGCTGTCTTAAAATTGATGAATTATCAATGGCATGATAAAAGATAGAAATATTATTAGCGGATTCAAAATTTATTACTGACGAAAATCACCCTGGGCTCAAATATCTTGGGTAAGTTAAAATAAATAACGTGCGAGCATAAGTTCCCCCTAATTTCACGGAAGTAGTATTGACAACTATTCCTGCTGGCGAAATGACATCACGTAACGAAGCCACGGCTTTAGCATAACTTGATTGGCTCTGATCAATTAGTTGATCAACCTCGGTTTTTTTATTTTTTGATGAGAATATAGCCATAGTGTTTTTTAATTATCTTTTGATAAAGCAGTTTTTATTGCTACGTCCGGATTATACATATTGTGGATAAGCGGAATAATTTCGTTAGTTGTGACTAATTTCGCATCTAAGCCAATTCTTTGCAACTGGGCCATGACGTTTTCTTGACGAAGAATTAGTTGCTGATAATGTTTCTGAAATTCATTCTCGCTTAAAATAATGTCTTGCGAAAAGGCCTCACGATTTAAATTAAACAAACCGAACAATAAATCTTTTATTTGTCCGCCCAAAGCACTTTTCTTAAAAACAACTGGATCATAAGGTACCACGACGTAATATTTTTTATCAATAATCTGATT
The DNA here is from genome assembly GCA_022705625.1 of Patescibacteria group bacterium. Classification (GTDB taxonomy): domain Bacteria; phylum Patescibacteriota; class Minisyncoccia; order UBA6257; family JAKLIH01; genus JAKLIH01. The sequence goes on along the minus strand of JAKJEE010000001.1, from coordinate 29,747 downwards.
ATTGCTAACAAAATCGCGCACAAAATTAATATAATCATTGGCTTGAGCTAATAGCATTTCTTCTTCAGTATTAGGTAAAAGATTTTCAATATTAGTTAAGTAGTCTTCAATATTAGTTTTTCTGGAGGTTACCAAAATTTGAACAGAAAAATCCAGATTATTTAAAAAAGATTGTCAATTACTAAGTAAATTTTCTTGAGCTTCATTCTCTAACAGATCCATATTCACGCCATCAACTTCAATAATTGATCGCAAAGCACTATTTTTCAATACGATAACATTATTACGAATTTCATTTATTGGCACTAAATATTGTGTGCTTTTATTATTTATGGGACGGGATTGTTTATTCATTGCCCTTATCTAAAATTTTAGTTAAATCATCAATCTTTTTAAAATTGTGAGTTTCTTGAGTTGGCTGTATATTGTTAGTAACCTTTTGGGTGGTAGTTTGTCCGGTGCTTTTTACAAAGTGGGGTTGACTTCATTGATAAGATTTTGGTAAAAGTAAATGCTTAATCATGGGGACAATCATTTTATACAGAGGCATATCGTTCATTCGACCAAAAGTTAATATACCAGTAATAAACAAAATAATAATCGTCAAAGGAATGCCAATAAAAGATTTAAACAATTTAAATACAATAAAAGCCAACCCACATCCAACCACCAATATTGAAATTTGTGCTATTGTAAATGGACCAATTAATCTTGATTCATCTTCGATAAATTGTGGCACTTGATAATCAGCCATAACATTATTAAATTAGTTTTTATTAATGTTTATTATAATTTAACATAAAACCAGTTAATTAGCAATATTTTTATTTTACAAATCGCCTAAGTCAATAATTTTTTCTTCGTTTAAAGATTGAGCGTCAGTGTCAGTAGTTTGTGCTATTTTTTCTGGTTGAATTCAATGACTATATTTAATTGGGGCACTATTTACTGGCAAATTATTCGCTTCGGGCGAAGTAGCTTTTTCTACTTTAGTATCATCCAAAAATGACTCAATTAGCGCTCCATGATTAGTCGCCGATTTGAACGGTGGTTGAAATACATTTTTGGTTTCTTTGGTTTTTTCGGATAAACTATCACGCAACTCTTTATAATATTTATTTAATTTACTGTCTTCACTATTAGAATTTTGACGCATGGCTTGTAACAAAATAGAATCTTTTTTTTCTAACACCGGTGTTTCTAATTTAGGAGCTTCTTCTACTTTAACTGGTTCAAGAGACACAGTAGATTTTGTTGGCTCCACTTGATCAGCGGTTTTGGCAAGAGTGTTTTCAATCGGAGTTTTAACGGCGGCGGCTATATTATCGTTGTTTATGACTTCTAATGCTGTTTCGCTTTTTGGGTGAGATTCTTTTTGTTTTATAGTTTCCGCCAATTCTTTTATATATGATACCACAGATGGAGTCGTATTTTTGCTAAAATTGGTCACTAACTCTTGCTTAGGATTTTGTAGTTTTTGTAATTCTTCTCGGTATATATAGCTCGCATCATTAATATATTTTTTATTTTTATCAAATAATTTTTTGTTTAAATAATCTAATGCGAGATTAATATTTGTTTCACTTAAATTAAAACCTAACAACACATTTTTAAAAGTGACAAAATCATATTTTCCCATTAGTAAAGTAGTAATACTTTGAGACAATAGCATTTTTTGATCTTCATCCAGGCCTATTATCGAAGAGAGATTGTCAACAATTTGTTCTAACTCATCACTAAAAATAATTGACTGTATCTGGTCTGGTAGTTTGTCAATGATATCGCCGATATAGATTTCGGTCAACATAAGCTGTTTTATTTATTAACAATATAGTTTTAATCATGCGCAATAATCGACTAGCCAAAAAACAGGAGTGGCTTTTTATTCTGACGAATGATCTTTTTCTTCTCGCAATCTTTCCATTTGTTCAAGTTTTTCAATTAACAATTCTAACTTATCTTTTGTTGAGAAGGTATAAGAAGTGTTTGACTCTAAATTGGTTTTAAGCTCGTCTATCCTGTCTCTTAAAGATATGTACTCTCTATTTTTATCTTCAGACGCATAATTAATTGCCGCATTGATTTTTGGAATTAAATCTTTAATTTCCGGTAAATCTTTTTGAAGATCTGAGGCGACTTCTCTAATTTCTTTACGCAACTCGTTAAAATGATATAGTGTAGCATCTTTTACATCGCTCATACCACTATCTGGAGTTGGAGCAGTGTCTTTACTCTCAGCTGGCCTACCACTATCTGGGGCTGGAGCAGCGTCTCTACTCCCAGTTGGTCTACCGCCATCATTAGTCAAAGGAGGTTCTTCCCCACGATCAATTGGTTCCGTAGTTGTATTTTGTGGAGCGTTATTATTGGTATTGGCTCTATTAATGTTTATAGGAGAAGAATTGCTATCCATATTAATATACAAACGTCCTTGAGCAGTGCGTTTAAATGAACTCGGGCCTTTTCTTCCTCACTTGCCAAAGAAATTATATTCTGTACTTTCGGCTATTTCCACAGCATCAGCGACAAGATGATTTTTAATATAGTTTCTCATTTCAGCATTCTCTGTGGACGAACCCTGCATAAAACCATTTAAATTATCATCAATTTCAGCCGGAGCGATTTCGTTGTTCTTTATTTTTTTAGCGACAATAATACCTTTAGCTAATGTGTCCATTAAGCTCAAATAACCCTTGTTGCCAAGTGATTTGGCTTTACCGTTAAGAATATATGGGTCAAGATCGCGCTGAAGAGTTTTCATCAAATATGGCAGATTACTACCAGCATTTTTTATTAATGTGTCTAGTGTTGATTGAATATCCATGGCACCCTTATCATCGTTTAGGGCGGCACTAATTTCTCCAACGGTGTCATTAATATTTTCTATTCCTTTCTGACCTCTTAGCGATTTTATGCCAGTTTTAAACAATGGCGAAGTTTTTTTAAGGGTATCGTAAGCAGCAGAGTTATCAATATTAACATTATCGTCAGCCAATTTTTTAATAGCGTTAATTTTATCAGGATCTTCAGTATATTTATTTTTGGCTTTATATTTTGATCCTAATTGAGATAAATAAGACATTGCTTGAACGCGCACCGTTGGGTCTTTACTTTCGGCTAATCGTTCCAAAGATCTTCAATTGGCATTGGCGAATAAATCTTCCATATTGGTGGCTACGTTTTTCTGATCCTTAGCTACTTGAGCAGCCAGTTTGTTTCCCGATTTTGCGATCCACGGCACACTGCTATTTTGTAGCATTTCCGTTCCTTTTCTAACGATTGGTACATTAGCCGCGAATCTTTTTGATTGTTGGGCAACAGGTGCTTTAATCGCATTTCAGCCTTTCTTGACTGCGCCATTAACCATTGCTGACATCTTAGTCACCTGTTCAACACCAATGGCTTGAGCAGCCATAAGTAGTCCTTGCGACAGAATGATAATCAAAAAAGTGGTAGTTAGCACATGTTCCATAACGTCGCCCTGGGCAACTGGTGTATTCATCGATTGGTTAGTAATAAACAAGATAATATTTAGAATAAAATAAGTGGCAGCAGCGATAGCCGGTAATTTTATTAAATTGGTTTTAAACAAATTTAATCATTGTTTATAGATACCTTCGGTTTCAGGTATGGCTGATAGCACGATAGCCAATGGCGATACGCCAACCAAAAATCACAAGTAAATCATACGGGTGAATACAAAAATAATCAAACCTAATAACTGGCCAATAAAAATAATTGCTACCACCAAGGCTAAACTATTTTGAATTGTTTGAGAAAGCATCATTTTATCGGCAACACAATTGAAGCTATTGGCAACTTTATGAATAGCACAAGCATAGGTGCAAGAAAAGGCTTGACCATTGACTCCAGACATAAATAAAGAAGCAATATAATTTGATATATCAACCAGCAAAGTGCAAATTACCAATGAGAAATTAATTAATAAGGCCACAGTTAATAACTTTATTAAACTTTGATAAGATGTATATTCTGCTTTTTCTAAAATGATGTTGATAGCAATTCAAATTAAAAATAAAGTAATCATAATATTGGCAAAGTATAAAGAATTTTGTCAAACTCATCTCGCCACATTGCCCTCGCCAGTAAAACGATTTATACCATCCAAAAAACTATTAGCTCGCGGATTCATAGCTGATTGTAATATATTGGCAAACAAAATTACAATTCATTTTGATATAAAAACCAGCAGTCTTGGTATTAAAGAAAGTAAAGTGTCGATAGGCGCAACCATCATACGTCAGATAGTCATTCCTTGTACTGCTGCTGTACAATCTGGACACCATTCCTGATCAACCGCTTGTTCTTCTACATCATTGGTTTTTATCTTTGGTCGGAACGCATCTCCTGATGCTGCCGAACAAGTATTGGTTTCAAAATGAACATTCTTAATGGGCGTTAAAACTCCATACAAGGTAATAATAAATAATAATAATATTAATAAACTTTTCTTGGCTATTTTTTTAATCATATTAAATCTTTATGGTTTTTTTATAAATGGATTTTTAACGCCATTCACTTCGAAATGTAGGTGGCAACCAGTTGATCGACCAGTTGTTCCCATTTTACCAATAATTTGTCCCTGATTTATATATTGACCATTAGCAATGTTGACTACGCTTAAATGAGCATATAGAGTTGAAGTGCCATTATTATGTTGTATTTTCACATATGATCCATAACCACTATTGTAGCCACTAGTTTTAACCACAATGGCTATTCCATCAGCGGCCGCATAAATTGGCGTTCCACAAGCGTTAGCGATATCAACAGCATTACCATTATTACCATGAGCCGTTCCCCAGTTTCAACCCACTGTTGGGTATAAAAAGAAATCACTACCACTAACACTGTTTTCGGTTATTTTTGTTGCCGAATTAATGTTAGTAGGATTTGTCACTATCACCTTTTCTTTGGCACCAGGCAAAATAATTTTTTCACCAATCCTTAAGGTATCTTCTTCTAAATTATTATATTCTCTAATGGTACTAGCGGATATTTTATATTTTATAGCCAAGGCATTTAAAGTATCGCCCTTTTTAACAGTATAGTAGATGCCAGAAATTGGTAAAATAATTAATTCTTGTCCAGGAGTAATAGTATTCTTTTTTAAAGAATTGGCAGTGCGAACTGTTTCCACATTAATATCAAATTGGCTGGCAATTTTAGCTAATGAATCACCCGGCTTGACCACATACGTAATTATTTTGCTGGAGTCAGTAATATCCACACCAATATCACCAATGTCCACCGATCTAAATAAGAAATTTTTATCTTCGATTAAATATAAATCTAAAAAGCTTTCTGATTTAGCTTCTAAATTTAAATTTTGATAATAATTATAACTATCAAGGTTGACACTATTAATAGAGGGTATCTCAGCAATTAAATTGGAGCTATTCATTTCCACATTTTCTATAATGGTGTCAGCGTCAGCCCATAAAGTTGAATAAAAGTTTTTAGATATGCCGGATAACATCAACGACAACATCAAAGCACTAATCATAAAAGTTGAAATTGCTAGCCGACTAGGATTAAGCTCGGTATGCTCTTTTAAATTTAAACGCAAAAACAGAAACTTAGTATGATTGACCAATCAATGAAAAATTGATGCTAATACTGGCAAAAATATTTTTTGTATTTTTTGTCAATAATTGCTATAATAGCAGAGTAAATGACAGTATCAAAAATAGAACATATTGGTTAATTTAATTAATCGTAGTATACACTATTTTTTAAAAAATATCAAAGGGTTATATGTCAAACATCAAAGCTAAAAAATCTTTAGGTCAAAACTTTCTTATCAATCAACAAGTTTTAGACATAATTGTAAATGCCGCAGATATCAAAGCCACTGATACTATTTTTGAAATTGGGCCAGGCACTGGCAACTTAACCGCCAAACTATTAAATACTCAAGCCAAAGTTATTGCTATTGAAAAAGATCAGAGATTAAAAGTCATCTTGAACGATCGTTTCAAACAATATCAGAATTTTGACTTAATTTTTGACGATATTCGCAATATCTATTCAGTGTTAATAAAACAAAAATATTCAACTTTTAAGATTGTGGCCAATATTCCTTACTATTTATCATCTTTTTTGTTCAGATTATTTTTCGATTTTTCACCAAAACCACAAATTGTGGTTTTAATGATCCAGAAAGAATTGGCTGAGAGAATTGCCAAACCCAACGTCTTGAATAGTAAACTACGTATGTATATCAATCTGTATTTTGATAGTCAGTATATTAAAACTGTTAAACGAACCAATTTTCAACCTCAACCCAAAGTAGATTCCGCAATTATTAAACTGACTTTAAAGGATGTTAAATATTCAAAAGTATTCTTAACAAAATTTAAAAATATTATTAACGCTGGATTTCAACAACCCAGAAAAATGTTAATATCTAATCTCAAACATTACTATCAAAAAACACTTGATTATGAATATATTTTTAACCAGCTTGATATCAACTTGAAATCTCGACCGGAGCAATTAAATTTTGAAATGTGGATCAAATTAATTAATAAATTAAATTAAAAACTGCCAGTCAAATTGACTGGCTGGTTTTTATCTATTCTCTTTCATCGCTTTTAGCGACAATGAGATTTTTCCATTTTCAACTCGTATAATTTTTAATTTTAATTTATCGCCCAATTTAATAACATCTGTGACTTTGTCAATACGACGATTATCAATTTCGGATATATGAAGCAAGCCGCTATTGTTACCGTCAAAATAAACAATTGCACCAAAATCTTTAATCTCGCTGATCGTGCCCTCAACGATATCGCCGACGGCATATTCCTTAATCAAATTTTCGATAATAGCTTTAGCTTGATTAATTTTTTCTATATCCATGCCGGTAATATAAACAGTTTTTTCGTCAATATCGATTTTGGTTTCAGTGAGTTCGATGATTTTATTAATCGTTTTTCCACCGCTGCCGATAATTTCGCCAATTTTTTCGGGATTAACATCAAAAGCAACAATCTTTGGCGCATATTGAGAGATCTCTTTACGAGGCGCAGCTATGACCGATTTCATTTTTTCTAAAATGAATAATCTGGCTTCTTTAGCTTGGGCCAATGCTTTTCTTAGCAATATACTATTAATGCCATTAATTTTAACGTCTAATTGTAAAGCATTAACACCATTTTTTGTGCCAGCTACTTTGAAATCCATATCGCCATAATGATCTTCTGGGCCTTGAATGTCAGTTAAGATTTTATAATTTGATTCGTTTTTTTCATCAATGATTACCCCCATAGCAATACCCGCCACCATTTCTTTTATTGGTACACCCGCGGCCATTAGCGCCAAGCAAGAAGAACAAGTAGAGGCCATTGAACTGGATCCATTCGAAGACAAAACTTCAGAGACAACTCTAATCGTATAAGGAAAATCAACTTTATTGGGCAGCATGGCTATAATCGCTTTTTCGGCTAAAGCTCCATGGCCCAATTCTCTTCTGCCTGGGCCTCGAGATCTGCCGACTTCACCAACTGATCATTGTGGAAAATTATAATGATGAAAATATCTTTTTTCCATTACATTTTCCATACTTTGGACAGATAGAGTTTCTAAGGGCGATCCCAAAGTAACCGTTGATAAGGTTTGAGTGTCACCTCTGACAAATAAAGCATTGCCATGAGTGCGAGCAATAACATCAATCATTACATCCAGTTGTCTAATTTCGGTCAATGATCGACCATCGGGTCGGTTGTCTTTTTGTAATATTTCCTTATGTAAAATATCATTAGTCAATTCTTCAATTATTAATGTTAAGGTATTAAGTTTATCATCGTCAAATCCTTCAGATTTTAATTGCTCAGTTACATCCTTGGCTAACAAAGTCATTTCGGTTTGTTTTGTTAATTTATTCATAGTTTGACTAAACAAAATTTCTTGTTGTTTAGCTTGCAATAATTCATAAGCTCGCTTTTTAAAAGTTTCGTCAATCGTTATAAAATTCAAGCTGGTTTTTTCTTTACCAATTTCTTTTTGAATTGCTTCTTGAAAATCGCAAATTTGATTAATAACCTTTTGACCGATTTCAAAACCTTGGGCAATTAATTCTTCATCGGCTTCACTACCCTGAAATTCGATCATATTAATTTTGTTTTTAACGCCTGACAAAACCATTTCAAAATTAACTTCTTCTTCTCTTTGTAAATAGGTTGGGTTGATTATAAAACCACTTTTTGGGGTATGAATAATTCTTACTGATCCAATTGGTCCATTTCAAGGAATATCAGAAATCATCAATGCTATTGAGGCACTGATCATTGCCAATATATCTGGATCGTTAACTTCGTCAAAAGCCAAACAAGTTACATTAACTTGAACTTCTCGACGCAAATAAGGATTAAATAATGGTCGAATAGTTCGATCAATCATTCGACTTGTTAAAGTTGCTCCTTCGCTAGGCCGTGATTCTCTACGCATATAACGACTGCCTAACAATTTACCAGTGGCATAATATTTTTCTTCGTAGTCAACCGATAAAGGCATACAATCTTTGTCAAATTTGTCTTCTATTCCCATTACCGCAATGGCCAATACTTCCGAGTTTCCAAATTTAGCTAACACCGCGCCATTGGTTTGTCTGGCCAACAATGAATGCTTAATAATTAATGGTGTGCCATTAATATCTAAACTGAATTCTTTAAAATCCATAATATATTGTTTAACCCTGAGCATTAACCATATTTGTTTTAGCTAAAAATATTTTTAAATAAAACAAATATGATTAGTTATTACTCAAGGATATTTTAATTAATTTTTTAATATATACCACCAAAAAAAGAACAAAACTGTTCTTTAGTTGGGGTTAAGCTTTAATTTTTTTATTCAAAGCATTAAAGCGCTTCTTTGACTTTTTTTCTAAATAGTTTAATAATTTTCTTCTTTTAGCAACAATTTCAAGTAACCCTCTTTTAGCGTCAACATCTTTGGGATGTTTTTTAAGATGAGAGCTTAAACTATTAATATTTTGTTGGAGTAAAGAAATTTGGACTTCAGGAGAACCAGTGTCTTTATCATGAACTCTGGCACTAGCAATTATTTTAGCTTTTGAAGCAGTTTTTTTCATGTTTTGAACGTTATTATTCTTTGTGTTAAGATAAAGCTACTTTATCATATTTTGTTTTAGAAAGCAAGACCTTAGCTGGTTATCCTCCGGCTGGCTTTCTTGGTTACTTGATATCAATTACTCTTCTCTATTTATATATTTTCTTTAAATCCTGAATAGCTCTTAGTATTCACGCTAATTTTTAATTAACTATAAGTTGGTATAGGAGTTTTTATTGTGGTATCTTTAGGTATTAACTGATTAGTCGATTATCTTACGGCTTGTATTTTTTTATAATTTTTCGGCTTTCTTGCTCTTTTAAAACCTCCCTTTTATCATATTTCTTTTTTGGTCGGCCAATACCAATTTCTACTTTAATTTTGTTATCTTTTAAATAAATCTTAGTTGGCACTAAAACCATCTTTTTTTCTTTTATTTGGCGTAATAACATTTCTAATTCTGATTTTTTCAGCAATAATTTATGACTAGCATTTTTGTCATAATTGGTAGGTTGGTTTTTTGATTGATATTCCGAAATGGTGGTATTAATTAAAAACAATTCGCTACCATGAAAAGTAGCATAGCTACCCGCTAAACTAATATGTGAGTTCTTTATTGATTTTACCTCATAGCCCTTTAACACTAAGCCGGCTTCAATGGTATCCTTTATTTCATAGTCAAAATAAGCTTTTTTATTGGTCGCAAAAATGGTCGACATTTTAAATACGATTAAATAAATTCTCTGGTTTTTTAAGAGTGAATTCTTGGTTTGCCAACAACGGTATATCTTTTAAACTCGCGATTTGTACATCCAACCTATCAAATATTTTTTTGCTACTCTTGGGCATTATAGCGGACAATAATAAATTAGCGTAAATAATGCCATATAGCGAACTTGAAATTATTCTTTCAAAATCGGTTTTTGAAGTATTAATTAACGACCAAGGTTTTTGATCACTAACATATTTATTGATTTTGGCAATTAAATCGAAACACACGCTAACCACGTCGTTGGTTCTTACCTTTGAAAAACATTCAATATAATTTTCTATTGATTCATCAATTTCTGGCTTTAACTCGTTGGCGACTAATTTTATGGGCTGTTGATATTGTTCGCCCAATGCCAACACCCTAGAAACTAAATTGCCTCAAGAGGCACAAAGTTCATTATTATGACGACTAATTAAGTTTATCTCACTGAAATCGCCATCGTCTCCAGACGGAATATCTTTCATCAAATAATAACGAATAGAATCCAGTGGATATTTTTTTAATAATTCACGAGGATCAGCACTATTGCCTAAAGATTTTGACATCTTTTCCCCATTAACAGTGATATAGCCATGACAGAATAAATGAGTTGGAATTCTAATTTTCGCTGATTGCAAAAATGCTGGTCAAAAAGCTGCGTGGAACCTTAAAATTCCCTTACCCAAGAAATGTCATATTTCATCACTATGGTTTCATCACTTCTCAAATAATGTTTGGTCGCTTAAGCCATAATTGAGAACATTAATGTAGTTTGATAAAGCATCGATCCATACCCACAATACTTGTTCTTTATCTTCGGGAATTTCAATTCCCAAACCCTCACTTCTCTTTTTACTGCGGGTTACACTAATGTCCAATAAATCGCCTTTGAGAAAACTTAGTATTTCATTTTTTCGACTTTCTGGCATAATATTTCACTCGCCACTTTCAATTTTCTTAATTAGAAAATTTTTATAATTTTTCAAGACAAAGAAATAATTTTCTTCGGTAATTTTTTCCGGCACCTTTTTATGTTCTGGACACAAACCATTAACTAACTCATCTTCGGTATAAAATGTTTCACAACCCACACAATACAATCCTTCATAATTTTTTTTAATAATATCATTTTTATCTAAGTGCGACCATAATTTTTGAGCGCCTAAATGGTGGCGTTCTTCAGTGGTGCGAATAAAATCATCAAACGAAATTTCAAAATCATCTTTCAGCTTTAAAAACGAAGCTGTTTTTTGATCAATTCAATCCTTAACACTTACCTTGTGCTCGTGACTAGCCAAAATATTTTTTAAACTATTTTCATCAGTTCCAGCCGTAAAATAAACTTCATTACCAATCAGTTTGTTAAATCTGACGAAGCAATCAGCCTGAATAAACTCAAAAACATGGCCCAAGTGTGGGTCAGCGTTAATATATGGCAAAGCGCAAGTAACAAATATTTTTTTGGGCATAATAGTATAATTAATTACATTTAAAACTACAAAAGTTTATGAAACCTTTCGTCACAAACTTTTTGGCTACTTAAATCTTTTACAAAATTAACAATTATGGTTGATAGTGGTACCGCTACAAATACACCTAAAGCCCCACCTAATTTTCCAAAAATAGCTATAAAGAACAAAGTTATAATTGGATCAATTTTTAAAAATTTACTACGTATATATGGGCTAATAATATTTTGAATGTATTGTAACACCGTACATACCATCAGCAGAATTCAAAGATGATTGATGTTGCCAGTAATGTTTATCATCAAAATTACAATTGTAGCCAAGATCGGCCCAATAAATGGTATAAAATCAAATAAACCGAAAATTACAGCCGATAATAATGGATATTTAATACCCATAATATAGAATACAATAATCGACAAGGCAGTGAGTAGCATACTTAGCGCCAGTTGGCTATATAATCAAAAAACCATTTTCTTTTCCGCGTTTTCTCATAATTGAATAAAATATTTTTTATAATATGATGGCAAAAGTATGTTTAGTATGTTTTTAAACCAACCTTTATCAATGGACAAATAAAAAGCGATTAGTATAATCAATAAAAAGTTTGACATACTCGTTATCAAACCAGAAAAATTCTTGGCAACGCCACCAACATAACTCAATAAACTACCGGGATTAACAATATTCTCTATTAAATTATTGGCATTAACAAAAGGCAGATAGTTTTTAAAAAATTTAGAAACAGGTTGAGATTGGATTATCTCAGGCAGATCATTAGTCAAATTAGCTATATTTTGAATTAATGGTGGCAAAACAATAGAGATAAATCCTGCTAACACACCAATCAAGATAATGTATACCACGACGGCTGACAAGATACGAGGTATTTTTCTATGTTCTAATCAGTTAATTAAATTTTCCATTGACGAAGATAAGATCAATGAAGCCAAAAACATTAAGATTATTTGTCGAAAATAAATGGCACCGAGCACTATAGCACTTACCAAACAAATTCGTCACAAACTTTTAAAAGATATACTAAATTCTTTATCCATAGTATTAAGATTACTAATTAATTAAATTTTAGCAATAATTTTTTCAAATTGTTTAGCTTTATAACCATTGGTCAATATGCCCAATTTTATATTTTTGACTGTAAAAATTTGATTACTAATTTTTTGGATATCATCACTGGTTACTCGCAGAAGATTATTAATTCTTTGACGATGCGTTAAAACTTTATGATTATAAAGCACCGCATCATAGATTGGGTTAGTGGCAAAATAAGGATTATCAAAATTCATTAAAGTTGCACTCAATAAACGATTTTTAACTTTATTTAATTCTTCAGCTGAAACTTTTTCGGTTTTTAATCTTTTTATTTCCTCTATAACGGCCGATAAAATTTCTTCAGTTCGATTATTGTTAACACCGGCGGCTAATTCAAACACCCCTCGATCATACATAGCATATGATCCGCTATGAATATAGTATGTTCCACCTAATTTTTCTCGAATATTTAAAAATAAACGGCTGTTAAAACCACTTGATAGTAGGCTATTAATAATTGAAATAATCGGAATATTTTTATCGAATTCTTTGAAAGCATTAAAACCAAGCACAAAATGTGATTCTTTTATGTCTTTATTAAAGACATTAACTCGTGGCCCATCCAACAATAGTTTAACTTTTGGAAATTTAATTTTTTGAGTTTTTATATTTATGGAAAAATATTTTTTAATGAGTTTTTTAGTGCTAGTTTTATCAAAATTACCAACTACAAATAGCACGGCGTTTTTGGGATGATAATATTTATGATAATAATTAATTAACTGGTTTCGAGTTATCTTTTTAATATTTTCCTCAGTACCAGCAATATTTCAACCAGCTGGCTGATCACCATACAAAGCTTCAATCATTAAGCTTCCGGCCTTTGATTGTGGCTGATCGTCATACATTCTAATTTCTTCAATGACAACCCCCTTCTCTTTTTGAAATTCTTGTTCAGGAAATATACAATTAGTAAAGATATCCGATAAGAATTCTAAAACATAGTTTAGATATTCAAAGCCAATATGAGCGTAATAAGAAGTATTTTCATGCCCTGTGCCGGCATTTTGTCGGCCACCATTATCATCAATATCTTTAACTAATAAGGAGTGGTTCGGTTTATTTTTAGTACCCTTAAATGACATATGCTCTAAAAAATGAGAAATGCCGTTAAGATTTTTTGATTCATATTGAGCGCCAACTTTAACGAACAATTCAGCGTTGACAGTAAAAATATTTTTGATTGGTGCCAGTACAACGGTTAAGCCGTTGTCCAAATTATATTGTTCATATTCAATCTTGTCGGGTATTTGTTTTAAATAATTAGTTAGCATAAGTGCGTTTTTATATAATTTATTAAATCAACGATTTTAACTCTTGCTTGTAACATCGTATCACGATTTCTCACCGTAACACAATTATCTTCTAAAGTGTCAAAATCAACTGTTATACATCAAGGTGTGCCCAACTCATCTTGTCTTCGATATCTTTTGCCGATTGAGCCATTATCATCAAATTTAGTATTAAATTCAAATTTCAAAGTATTATATATTTCCCTAGCTTTAACTTGTAATCCTTCCTTATTTTTTAATAGTGGCATAACCGCAACTTTTACGGGCGATAATTGATAGTTTAATTTTAATAAATACTCAACATTGTTAGCTTCATTATTTCGGCCGTTTTCAAATTCATTAAAAGCTTCAATTAAGAAAGCCAGCAATGTCCTATCACATCCCGCTGAGGTTTCAATAATATAGGGTGTATATTTTTCTTTTATTTCTTGGTCAAAATACGATAAATCCGTGCCACTGAATTTTGAATGATTACCTAAATCTCAGTCCGATCTATTATGAATGCCTTCTATTTCGGATCAACCTCAAGGAAAAAGATATTCAATGTCACAGGCCTTTTTAGCGTAATGAGCTAATTTGTTTTGAGGGTGATCATGAAACCTTAAATGATCTTTACTAATACCAAGATTAATATAAAAATTTATTCTTGCTTGTTTTCAAAATTCGAATCATTGGTCAGCGTCATCGGGCTTAACGAAAAATTGTAAATCCATTTGTTCAAACTCCCTCGTTCGAAAAGTAAACGGACCAGGAGTTATTTCATTTCTAAACGCTTTTCCAATCTGGCAAATACCAAATGGTATTTTCATACGAGCGGAATTTTTAGCTCATAAAAAATTCATATAAATACCTTGACAGGCCTCCCCTCTTAAATATACTACATTGGTATCGCTTTCAATTGGGCCAACAAATGTTTTCATCATGATATTAAATTTCTTAGGTAAATCGGTGATCAATTCTCCACAACTACATTTTTTCCAAATTTTAGTATTTAGCTCAATATCCATTTCGTTTATACCAACAGCGCCATCTTTTTTCAATTTTTTTATTTTTTCTTCCAAAGAAGGGATTTCTAATTCATCGGCCTTAAATCTTTTATGACAGCTTTTACATTCTACTAATTCATCAGCAAAGCCAGCGGATAAATGGCCGGATGCTTCTCAAACGCGAGGTGACATTAAAATAGCTGAATCAATACCAACGATATCTTCGTGATGTTTTGTCATCTCGTTTCACCAGGCCTGCTTTAAATTATTTTTTATTTCCACTCCGTAAACACCATAGTCGTATGAACTCGAAAACCCACCATATGGTTCGGAAGATAGATTTATAAAACCATTATCTTTTAAAAACGCTACTATTTTTTCCATTTTATTTTGTTCCTTTTTCATATTTTTTAATTTTATTTATTGTCTCGATTTTTTATTTGGATATTAGCTATTGAATGTTGGCATTTGCTCTTTATTCTTGCACCCTTGAGTAGCTAGCGTTAATAGTGGCATCATAAATTTTATTTGACATCAGCTCATTGTAAACTTTACTGATATTATTCTGAGTAAAGGCATCAACCGCACTGACAGTAGTTTTATTTATAATAGCAATTTGTTGATTAGCTTCGGCCGAAGTCGGAGTGACTTCCACTTGAAAAATTAATTCGTAGGGCTTGGTAATTACCCCCGAGTTAGCCGGCAAATTATCTAATTTTCAAATTAACTTTTTAGAGAAAGTATCAAAGGTAAAATCAGCATTACTATAGCTAGTGCTATATTTATTGGTATAATTGGCATAATAAGGTAAATCAGTAGTGATAACTACATTGTTGACATCGTTGGCATAGTTTTTTATTTTCATATGAATGGTGAGACAAGTTGCCTGGCCAACTTTCAATGGTAACATTCCACAATTACTGATGGTAGTTTTGTTGTCATTAAAATAACCAGTAACGTCTAAGGCCAAATCAGCATTTAATTTTATTAAAGCACTGCTCGTGGTTTTAATTTTTGAATTTATATCTAATCCCTGTGGCGGTGTTAAACTTTCTAATGTGGCCGATATACCTAACTTAAGATTTTTATCACTATAAGTTTTAATATTGTATTTCTCTGTAATAGGAATGGTAAAAACTAAGTCGCCCTCTTGCCCGGGGTTAAGGGATGCGAATGTCGGGATTTGAACTTCATTCCAGGTTATGGTTTTGTTACCATAAGTGAAATAGCCTTTGTTTGGTTGCAATTTCTTGTAATCAAAATATTCACCATCAAAAACAACCTTCAATACCATATTATTTAAAGGCACTCCATAATTATTTTTATAGTGCACTAGCACATTTAATGTTTCGCCGAGTGATGCTGAGTAAACACTGCTTTCATTTACCAATACACTTAAATTTAATGGATTAGATACTAGCGACACGACTGATTCAGCTTTGCCAATCATTAAAAATTCTTTTTTGTCTTTTAAATCAATACCCATTAAAACTTCAAATTTTTTGTTTTCACCACCTTGGCTATTCATCGTGCCAGTTAACTTAATCGCTCCTTGCTCAAGTTGACGTACAAAACCTAAATCAAATTCATTGTTAGTGCGGATTGACTCTTGATCACTACTTTCAAAATTATATTCCGCTGGATAGTTGACTTTAATAACTAAATTTTCAAAATCTTGTTTTGATTGATTATTCCAATTGATAGTTGTGTCAAAAGACGATTCGGGCAATACCTGATTAGGATTATTAATATTAATGGCGACTACCGAACCATTAATTAATACATCAAAAGCTTGATCTTTTGTAAACATGGAAGTAAAGCCCTGAGGTTTATATTCAAAAGTTGATATGACTTTTAGTTTGTCGCCAGCTAATCCAAAAAATCTAACTTCAATTTCTTTTTCGATCCTTTCTTTAGAAGCTATATCACCCAAAATAATAATTGGTGATTTGTTAAAATCAAGATCGTAGGCATTGGTTGGTAATTGAATTTTTATTTGCGAATTTGATAAAACTAAGCGAGTATTATTTTCGCAGATTAGTTTGATCTTTTGTGTTTCGCCAGCTCTGACTTCTTTTGGCCCTTCGATATAAAAATGAACACTACCGGGGGTAATGGTTTTTCAAATAAAATAGCCACCCACGATTAAAATTACAATCGAGATCATACCCAGTGCAAATCACTTTATTTGATTGTTTTTCATAGTAATAATTTAAACATTGTTTTTAAAAGTATTTTTTTGTTTGTTTAATATATTCATCAAAAAACTTTTTAATGTCACCACTTCTTTGCTCAATTGGTATGTTTAATTCTTTAGCCATTATTTCTTTAAAAGGCATATTGATCAAAATATTAATTGACTTAAACACTTGCGAGGTTAGATTAATGCTTTTGGGGCTAACACATTTGGCGCACACAACTCCTCCCTGGTATTTATCAAAACCCACACTCTGATTATCAGTAATTTTATTTTGACAATTAAGACAATAACTCATATTAGGCGCCAAACCGATTATTTTTAAAAATTTGGCTGAAAAATTAAGTTCAACAATTTTACCACTATATTTATTGAGATTTTTGATCGAGGTGTTAATCAATGATCATAAGGCCTCGTCAGGTTGTTTAGTGATTGATAAATCATCAAGCCTATTGACGATTCGATTATAAATTTTTAATTTGTCAATATTTTTTCTAATAGAACAGTAGCTGTTTTTAGCTAAGGCGGTGATAATTAGTCCTTTTTCACTATTAGGCACAAAGACAATTTCAATCAGCGATGGTGGCTCTAACTGAGCACTTAATTTTGACAATGGTTTACGAATTGATTTAGCGATTAAATTTATTTTACCATATTTCTTTGTAAAAAAACAATATTCTCTATCGAATTCTTTTACATTTTTTTTACTAATCACAAAACCCAAGGTTGTTAACATAATATATACTTAATATAATAATTATATCATAAAAATACCAAAAATGAAAGATTTTGAATTAAGCAATATATAATTTAAGTAAAAAGGTATGGCGAGGTAAATAAATCTAAAATGGAACGCCGCCCGGCGGCGTTCCATTTGGAAAGAATTTTCCGATACAATTATCTAAAGAGATTAAAAGAATTACCATTAAATTACTTAACACGGATTTGATATCAAAAAAAACCAACCGTTAAGATTGGTTTTTTATGTTTAGAAAACTTCGATATAGGTTGTTTTAACGCCGAAGTCAATAGCTTCTTGGGTATCGTTAAATCAAACATCTACTCGATCTTTATATTTTTCGTTCATCCGGTCCTTTACAACAAACACACGGTCTCCATAAATTGCCGGTATTCTGACCTTAGTATTAAATGGCAAAAAGTTAGCCGCGATAATACCGTCTTCTACAGTATGACCAGAAGCAGTAACGAAAGGATCGTTATCACATTGATCAATTGTAGACGAATAAGCTGTTATTTTTACTTTGATTTTAACTGGAGAGGTGTTTTTTGGCTGATTGCTAAGCGGCTTTAAAAATAAAGTGTTATAGGAATAGCCATTTTGGAAAGGAACTACTACCGATGAAGCTTCGTTGACTGATAAAAATCCAGCTTGACCAAGGTTTAAGAATAAACCCATACACGCTATCACTAATAAGGTTTTATTAGTAAATAGAGGTCTGATTTTGCTAGATAAAAGGCTTAATTTAGATTTTAAGCCCCCGCCTGTGTCCATATAATAGAAAATCTTTCATTACTGAAAGACATGTATAATTATACCATACTAAATTTTTGACGTCAATAGGGTCTGTGGAAAACCAAAAAAACCATTTTAGCCAAAAACTCAATAAAAACAAGACGTTTTTGACATTATTGACGAAAAACCATCATAAAATCATCAAAAATTACGATATTTTAGCTATTTTTTATCTTTTTATCTCAAAACTCCTGACTAACTTTAGTCAAAATCGCATCCATTATATTGAATTCATAGCGGTAGCTAACAATATTGATTAAAATATTGAACTTATAAATCGGCAAATTAAGGGCATTATTATATTCCGCACTATTTAATCATACTTCTGGCTCCCTTTTTTTATAAGTTCCTTCATGGTTTTTAAAAATATCTTTAACAATTTCGACTAATTGTGATTTGATTTTATCAATCGGTAGATCAGTCGAGATTGCTACTGGCACTATAATCCTAATTTTACTTTCATTACGAGCATAATTAATTACCGCGCTATCTGAAATCTTAGCATTAGGCACAATGATTATATTATTATTGAGATTTCGGATTCGGGTTGAGTTTAAACTTATATCTTCAACTACCCCCTTGATTGCGCCACCGTCATCAATATAATCACCAATTTTTACTTTTTCTTCCGAAATAATTTTAATCGCGGCGATAATGTTGATTAATGTGCTTTGCAATGATAAACCAATTACCAAACCGGCAATACCCAAGCTAGTTAAAATTGGACTAATTGATATATCCAATATCGACAAAACTACAGCAATGGCTATTATAAAAATTACAACGCTGACAATATTACCTATGTATTGAGGAATAGTTTTGGTATTTTTATAGGACTTCAGCCAGCGTTTAATAATAAATGTTAATATTTTGGAAACCACTATGGCAATAATTGCCACCATTATAATCGTAAAATATAAATTGATTTGCTTGGATAGTGGTCACTTTAAAGTTAACAATAATGATTTTCTAAAACCAATTAAAATAATAAACCAATGAATTGGTGTGGTCAAGACATTAATCAAAAAATCGTCAATCTTATTGTTGGTTCTTAAAGTAATTTTTTTAAAATAATATCAAATCAAATAATCAACTAAATACGCCGACAAAACTGTTAGCAACATAAAAAATAAGCCACGCACTAAATTATTATTGACGAAAGCATTTAAATAATAAATTGAGTCCATAAGTTTTTTTGTTAATCTTATTACATAGTATAAAACAAAATTATAAAAAAATCAATGGTTTTAACAGCAAAAATATAAAAAGTTAATAGTTGATTTTTCGAAAAAAATTTGATAAATTAAAATCATAAATAAGTATATGCCCAGGTGGCCCCGCTTCGCCCCCCCACACTAACCAATAATAAAGTCAAATGTCAAATGTCAAATGTCAAAAATGAAAATTCCAATATCCAATAAACAAGAATAAAGTCAAAAGTCCCCCACACTAACTTTACGATAGAACGGTAATATTAGTTAAGAGAAGCGAAAGATAGTAGATAAATTATAACCCGCGTTTAGTAAAGTTAATGTGGGGGCTAGACGCTTCGCTCCACTACTAACCAAAGGTTAGTGTGGGGACAGGATTCTTTGGCAATATACAACTTTTAAGTTTGTTTTTTAAAAAAGATATATTATATTTTATTTGCCCAGGTGGCGGAATGGTAGACGCGAAGGACTTAAAATCCTTTTGGAATTATCCAGTGTGGGTTCGAGTCCCTCCCTGGGCACAATTTAAAAACCGACGATTTGTTCGTCGGTTTTTAATTAATCTTTTATATTATAATATTCCCTCATTCAATTGATAGTGCTTTTAATACCTTCTTCCAGCGCCATAGTATTTTTAAAACCCAAGTCCCTTATTGATTTATCAACATTTACTTTTTTTGATTTAGCTGTCATTACTTCCGAATCTTCGTAGCGAATCAGAGATTTATCTGCTCCAATATAGTTTCATATTATTTCAGCCAATTTTTTTATACTACAATATTCTGTTGCAGAAATATTATAGGTCTCACCAGGTTTAAAATTGTCAATAATATTTGCCAAGGCATTACAGGCGTCATCAATTCAGGTAAAACCCCTTTCCCCACCCCTATATACGACAATAGGAATTTTCATTAATGCATGGTAACAGAATTTGGCAAGAACGCCTCTGTAAGGATGATATCATTCACCCGGACCATAAGTGCAAAATAATCTTACCACCACCGTTTCAGTTTTTCGTCACAGAAAGGAATTTTTTATTTGCATTTCGCTAACTCATTTTGACATTGCATAATCATTCAGTTGTTTTATTTCTTGTTGATCCATAACTTCTTCTTTCATAATACCATCAAAATCACCATACACTTCAGAAGAAGAGAAATGAATTAATTTAAATTTGTATTTTTCTTGCAATCTTATAATATTTTTGGTTCCAATTACGTTAGTTTTTCAAACTTCCTCATAATAATCCTCGCCATTTCATCTACCAAATTCAGCGGCCGTATGATAGACAAAATCAAAAGGGCCCATTTTTTCAAAAACACGCTCTAATTGTCGATAGTTACCAACATCACATCTTGCATAAGTAAACTGCTCAAGCGACATTTCGTGTTCTCAGCCCGCCTCAGCTGGTTCATGTCTTAAATCAATACCAAAAACCGTATGTCCCCTTGCCTGTAATAGCTTTGTTAGTTGAGTGCCTATTACCCCTTTACTGCCAGTAATTAAAACTTTTGCCATAATGTATTTTTATTTTTTTTAAATTTAAATCTTTAATAGAATATCAAAGTTATTTAATAAAATCAATTATTATTTAATTTTATTAATTACGGCTTCCAATTTCTTCACTATTTTTTTTCGATCATAATGCTCTTCTGCATATGCTCTGCCGTTGTTGCCCATTATTTTTGCCTCGCTCGGATTATAATATAAATACAAAATTTTATTAGCCATATCTTTTGGGTCGTTTTCTGCTGCTAACAATCCCGCTTGAGCATTTTTAACTACATCTCACATAACGCCTTTTAAATTTACAATAGCCGGCACATTAGCCGCAAAACAATCGTATAATTTTGAAGGCATAGAATTTCTATATAAGTCATTTGCGGCTAAAGTTATCAATCCGACGGAAAAAGATGTTATAAAAAAAGGAATTTCTCTTCGGGGTTGTTCGCCAGCAAAGATAACGTTGTTTAATTCAAATTCTTTAACCATATTTTCAGCTTTTGCCTTTAATCCTCCCCCACCAACGATTAGAAAAACAATATCTTGATAATTTTTTAATTCTTTAGCCGCTAAAATTATATCTTCTATTTTTTGAGCAAACCCTAATAACCCAGCGTAACCAACCACAAATTTATTTTCTAAATTATATCGTTGTTTAATGTATTCATTGTTGATATCAAGTGGAAACATTTCTAAATCCGTACAATCAGAAATAACAGTTAGGTTTTCTTCTTTTACGCCATTTTTTAAGAGTCCTTTCTTAACTCCCTCGCAATTAGGCGTAAAATAATTAACATTCTTATATATTCAATGTTCGACTATCTTAGCCAAGGAAAACAAAGTCCCTTTTTTCATAAAACCAGTAGCTAAGGCTAAATCAGGTCACAGATCAGTAATATCTAAAATAATTTTTACTTTTTTTACCTTTTTATAAAAAATACTTACGAAAGAAGAAAACAAAGATGGAGTAGCGGAAATAATAATATCTGGTTTAGGCAATCTAAAAGAACCAAAACAAGCCGAAACAACAAAAGAACAGTAAGATACTATTCTTTTAATAGGGTGTGATTTGGGTTTTACTGGCCAAATTCAAGTTCTCACTATCGTATAACCATCTTTTTCCTCTTTTTGAAATCACTTGTTCTTATAACCTTCAAAGATTTTACCTCTCGGATAAACTGGATTAGCACAAAGAACAGTGACTTTGTGCCCAAATTGAGTCAAATAGTTAGCATAGCCAGATAATCTTATTGCCCCACCGCCTATATCGGGTGGAAAATTTTGAGTTACAATTAAAATTTTCATATTATTCTAATTAGTTTAGCCTTCTACCAAACACTGATATTTTAAATATATTTTTATTAAATTTTTTGAACATTTTGTATTTTTGGGAAGGTATTACCAAAAATATAGTAGATAAATTAGCATTAAAATTTTAATTTGTATACATCACGCCATTATTAATACTACCATTTTTAATATCTTTGAGCAGCGTGCTCAAATGCATTATTTCATGGCTTGTGACCATTACCGTCATTGATTTCATAGCAGTAATTTATTAGCTGATGACGAGCAGTTTAACAAAATTTATCTTTAAAATTAAACAAGGCAATTATGCTAAAAACAATTTACGATATTGATCAGCCGATACTTTATTACTAAAAGTTTGATAGTGCGAGTATATTCAATCATATGCCGCTTCCGCTAAGTTTTGAGCTTCTAAAGGATGAGTAAGGGTTCAATCAATAGCATCAGCTAAAAGTGCTGGGTTTCTTGGTGGTAGCAACAATCCCGTTTGTTGATTAATAATCAATTCTCTTAACGCTTCAATATCAGAACCAATAATGATTTTTTTGGCTATCATCGCTTCGATTACGGCGATACCCAATCCTTCGGATATTGATGGCAAAATAAAAATATCGATTTGTTTCAATCAAGGATTTATATCAGTCACTTCTCCTACAAATTTAACATTGTCCAAACCATGCTTTTTCACCAAACCTTGTAAATAGGTATTTTCAGGACCATTGCCAACAATAATATAAGGTGGCAATTGTATCTTTCTTTTTCTTAGGATTAATAATGCGTTTAATACATCAATATGCCGCTTTATTTTGTCTAACTTTGCCACCGTACCTAAAACTAATGCCTTAGCTTCCAAATTCTTATGACTATATTCAAATTTATTATAATCAACCCCATTGTATATAACTGTGATTTTACTTTCGGGAGTTTTAAAATAATTTATTAGAAATGTTTTGGTACAGTTGGACACGGCTACTATCTGATCAGCAGACCTTAACGACTTTCTCTTTAACCAAGCAAACAATGGATTGATTTTAACAATATCATGTTGAATAGCTATTGTTTTATATTCATTTTTATGGCCAATCCAAATTCCTAAAATATCAGCTAATCACATATTGGTGCAAATAATATTTGGTCTTTCTTTTTTTAAGTATTGATTTAATTGATAAACTAAATATGGCAAAAAAATCAATATCAATGGATATAATATTCATTTAGATTTACGCATTTTTTGGACATTCAAAGCCACCGGCATTAAACATTGACAAAAAGCTGGATCATAAAATGGCCCTTTGCCGAGCAAAGAAACCACTCTAATATCAAAATTATTGACAGAATTTTGATTAAAAGTATTTATCAATTGAAAAGTATTTCGTTCGACGCCACCATCATCAAATGTATGTGTTAAAAATAATATTTTTATCATTCTAAATTTATATTTTTAATGTTTATTTATAAAAGATAAAGTCCTCCTCTCATTTTTTGGTTAAATGGTATTGATAATTATTATCGATTGATTTTATGAGTTTTGGTATTTCTATTTTGTCATTTTTTAAATGATAAGCTGAGCAAACAATAATTGGTGAGAATTTTTTGATTGTTTCTTTGGCCCCCAAAAGGATATTTTTTTCATAGCCCTCAGTGTCAATCTTAATGAAATCAACGCTTTGAATATTATTTGTTTCCACCAACTTGTCTATTGTAGTCATTTTTATTTCCTCAGTGTTAAGGAATTTTTCTTTTTGGTTTAGAACCATCTCGCTATTTTCAATTGCGTCGCCACCATATAATGGGTTTTTGTTGCCAGTTAATAGATTGATTGTTTTTTCACTCTCGCCCAACGCTAAATTAAATATTTTTATGTTTTGGCTGTTCTGTGTGTTTTTTGCTAATAAGTTAAATATTTTTTTTGATGGTTCAAAGCTATATATAGTAGCATTAGGATTAAAATAATTTGCGTATACTGAAAAAACACCAATTTGAGCGCCAGCATCTATAATTGTCGAATAGCTTTTTTTAAATGTTTTTAAACCATATTGATCGTCAATGACTATGGCGAGAATCAATGTTAACATTGACATAAAAGAGGCGTATTCGCTATAAATTGTTGGCTTATCGTCGACTATATAATAAAATGGTTTGTCGAACAAAATGACTGGATTTTTTGATTTGTTTTGAAAAAAATAATCTAAGATTGTAATCGCCCCATAATTTTGTAAAAAACTATTATTAATCTTTAATGCTTTTGAAATAATAAACAATAACCCCAAAACTTTATTATTGCCAGTGGTTATTAATATTCTTATTCTTTGTAATAAAAATTTACAATGACCGCTGAGCCTAAAGCTTGGCCTTATACCGGGGTCTATTTTAGAAGCTATTTCCAAAATATCAACACTGTTATTTTTATCCATGGTGAAAATTTATAATAGTTTTTTTTATTGTGTTTACAAAACAGCCAATTTCATCACGATTGGTAATGATGATATCTTTCAGTGTTATTTGGTGAAACTGGCGTAGATAGCTAACGCATAATATTAGCGTGATGCCATAGGTGATTAAAGATGATATGGCCGCTACAATTAATCCATATTTGGGTAAAAAGATAATATTTATTAGCACATTGATTATTAAACCCGGAAATCATATCCAAACTGTTTTTCAAGGAAAGCCTTGAGAAGCAAAATACAATGATAAAATAGAAGTAATTGATCAAATGCCAGCTGCTATTGTCAAAATATAAACTGACAATATTGATGGTTGAAATGCTAATCCAAAAAATAAAATAATAAACGGTTTAGCGAATATGAAAATGGCTATCGATACAACGATTAATAATGCAAATAATAATCGGGTTATTTTGAGAGTTATTTTTAATCCTCCTTCTGGATTGGCCGCTATTTGAGGAAATAAAACTAATCCAATCGCATTACTAATTAGCACGATGGCATCAGCAAAATTTACCGCTACCGAATATAGCCCCACTTCGCGCATATTTAAAAAGATATTAACAAAATAAATATCACTACGCCAGATTAAATATGACATAACTGTGACTAGATAAGATCGAAAACCAAAATTGATACATTTTTTTATCAAAGTTCAGTTAAAATATCATTTTATGCCAAACTGTTTTCATAATTGTATTAAATAAAGTATAGCCGGGCACATTAATGCTATAGTCGTGATAACTGCTAAATAATATGTTGTGAATGTAAAAAATATTTTACCAATTATTATACCAATGGTGATGATTAAATAAACACTAATTTGTCCAGCATTAAATAATCCAAAGTTTTTTTGTCCGATTATAATTCCTTGGAACAATGATTCACTTAATACAAAGGGTATTATAATTCCCAGCATGATTATATAAGGTGCCCCTAAATTTCCAAACAATACTTTTACATTCATTTTTGAAGCAAAAACAAACAGTGACGTGAAAGTTAACCCCAAAAAAAGACTCAATCAAAAAGAACTATAAAATAGCTTTTGTATGTTTTCTTGATCTTTTGAAGCTCAAAAAGTATTTGAATTATTAAGGCCAATATTTCCAAAGGTCACGGCTAATGTTGGCAAAATAGTTATTAACATAAAAACACCTTTGCCTTCTGGTCCTAAAAATCGTCCAACTAATATGGTGGTAAGTAAAATTAAAATTGTTCTAATAATTTTGCCCGTGATTACCGTATTAAAATTTAAAAGCATTTTATTCATATTGGTATATAAAATCGTGTTTATCCATTTATATTTTTAAATTTTACCATACAAATACCTTAAAAACAACGATAGAGTCAACCGATCTCTATTGATTTTTACATCTAAATTTGTTAATATTTAAGAAATCAACTAAACACGGGGTGTCGTATAGTGGTAGTATATATGCTTTGGGAGCATGTGGTCCCAGTTCGATTCTGGGCACCCCGACATTACACCTAAATAGAAAAGTCGAGTTCAGGAGTCACTGAGCTCGACTTTTTAGATACTTTACGCTAGTTCACGGATTGTGTCGGCGATGATCTTGATTTGTGCCAGTTGAGATGGCGTCAAATTTATAACATTGTACCCGTCGGGGTGCACTATCATCGCTGGTTGGTTCCAATGTGGATTTGAAGCATTCCATTTTGCTTCTGCCAACAGTTGTTTTGTCGTTAGAGTAAATGGCGGTATACCGTTACCAGGTATAAAATTTACCACATTCTCTTTGACCACAATCTCGTCAGAGACACTAACTTCATTTCGGAAACCGTGTTTTTTTAGATAAGTAACGATGATTAAGTAGTTCTCTATGCTTAATGGTTCACCCAACATTAAGAACAATTCTTCATCGGTCATGGGTTTACCTCTCACCGTGTCAAACAAATTACCATCAACAAACTTGAATCTAATTTTCACAAAAACCTCCTAATTATTTGTTTTTTTGAAACAGCTGTTGATAGTTTAACACATAATCAGTAGCAAGTCAACAATTAACTATTAATAATTCATCTCATAATATCAATATAGAACTTTTCAAAATTACGGGTTAGAATTTTTTGATTCTCTTTAGTCATTTTCTTAACAACATAGTCGCCAGCTTTAAACTGATATTTTGATTCCGAAATATCAATCGGCCTAATACCAATTCTAAATCTTCAAAACGATTGAGTCTTTAAACTTTGGATAATTGAGTCGACGCCTCGGTGACCAGCGGCGGAATGGCTAAAACCCAATTTTGATTTTCCAATTAGCATATCAGATTCATCGTGAACAACCATAAGGCCTTTCATATCAATTTTATAGTAATTCAGTATCTTCGCAACTGTTTGGCCGGAATTGTTCATAAATGTTTTTGGTAAAACAAAAATTATATCTTTATGACCAACCTTGGTTTCTAATATTTTGGCCATATTTTTTTTATCATCTTTTCATTTGACGCCCGTTTCTATTTTTTGATCGCTGATCAATTTCTCGATAAGCCACTCCACAAATATTTTACCAATATTATGAGGGGTTTGGTCGTATTGTTTACCTGGATTGTTTAAGCCGACAATTATTTTTTTATTGTTTTTCGAGTCCATAGTTAGTAAAGAAAATTATAAATAAAATTATGTATTTCACTGTAATTTTCCAAGCCAATTTTTGGCATTAGAAAATAGCCATATTCAGCAGTGTTGTTTGAAATTAATAGTGGTTCTGGTTTTGAGTAACCGATGGTGGCAAATTTAACATTTTTAATATCTAAATTTTTAGCTAATGGTAATAGTTTAAAGCCATCTTGAACATTAAAATCGGTATATAAATAACCATTTCAACTGCTATAAATCTTATAAAGCATTACCGGGCTAGTAAAAGCATTGAGCTTTTTAAGTTTTTGAAAGACCGCCATCAATAAGTCATGTTGATGATTAATTCTTGAAAAATCACCAGTAGCAGCATAGCGAGATCTAACAAACTTAGCCGCTTTTTTGCCATCTAAATAATTTCAGCCAGCTTCTAAATAGAATCTTTCATTGGGATTATCTGGGTTAGCTAATTGTGGGTCATATAACGGTTCATCGAGATAAACATTGATACCACCAATGGCGTCAATAAAATAGCGAAAGCCATCTAAATCAACAATCACCACGTTATCGATTTGAAGATTAGTGATTTGTTCAATTTTTTCTTTTATTAAATCGGTTTTCTTGATTTTTAATTGTGGGTTGTCAATAGTTAGCAAATTATTAATTTTGATAAATCGTTCAGTGTTTTTAATATTTACCAATAAATCGCGTGGAAGTGATATTGATTTTATAGTTGATTTGTCTAAATTAATATTTACAACCATCATTACATCCGTCAATAATGGGCCATTACTTTCAAAGCCAGCGATACCAAGTACTAAAATATTTTTATCTTTAAAGTTGCGAATAGCATTATTCATCGGTTTTAAAGCCAAAACCTCAACCTCTTTTACTTGTTTAGCCACAAAAGCCGAAAAAGCCACTATCAAAGATAAGGCCAACACTACCAATAAATTTTCAACAAAACCTCGATTAAATTTCATAATTATTATTTTACAACATCTAAATTTATAGTTGTTTTGTCAATAATCGATCCATCTTTAGCTGAATATTGAAAAGCGTTTACTTCAATTTCACTCACGTCATTTTGAGCAGGAATATTGATATTCACTTCGAATGGTCCAAACAAACCAATATCCAATGGTTCAGCCATTACCGGGCTATTAAAAATAATTTGCTTAGTTTTTTTATCAATGGCCTGCACTTGTAAAACATTTTCAAAAACTCTGGCCACGCCCTTGATTTGAAAATCATTTTTCACGACCGAATTATTTTCGGGGGTGACAATAATGATATTCGGTGAACTAGTTATTTTAATAGTATTAATAGCAGATGAGTTATGGTTGTTGTTTAAAGACGCTACTACTTCAAAACCAATATTAAAATCACTAAATAAAGCTGGGTGGTCACTTTTGTCAAACAATTTTGTATTATTAGTGACTTTTAGGTCAATGATTTGGCTTTTGCTTTTAATGGTAATAATTCGATTGGCGCTATCAATTGCCATTATTTTGCCAGCAACAATATTATGCCTGGGTCAAAATATCACACTCACGATAACTGTCATAATCACTATGACGAGTATTCATATAATTTTTTTCATTTCAGCGTTTTAATCTTTTGATTGTTAACCTATCAACTATATTGTAGCAAAAAAAGTTCTTGATTTCAAATGTCAAATATGGTAAGATAAATCTATAAATATCGTTATCCAAAAGTTGCTTTAAAACATAATGAACAAAATATCTTGTATTCTCCCTGTAGCTCAACGGATAGAGTAGTAGCCTTCTAAGCTATTGATGGAGGTTCGATTCCTCCCAGGGAGACACTAAACCCCGAGCAGATATATGTCTACTCGGGGGTTTTGTTTTTAATTTTTACCCTCTCTTTTAAGAGCCATTCATGGTTCTCAGAAAAAGGAGTGCTTTAGTTAAGGTTTATTGATTAAATTTTTTAAGTTTTTCCACCCCCTTCTTTAAAAGTGCATTGCATCCGAAGGATGTATAATTTTTTATTGCATTTTAAAGGAGGGGGACTTTTGATTTTTACTTTTGACTGGTGCCTGCCCCCACATTAACTTTACTATAAATATGATAAGAATTATTTATTACGATTACGTCCATTAGCAAGTATTGTAATTCTAACGTAAAGTTAGTGTGGGGGGAATATTGAATATTGGAATTTTCATTTTTGACTGGTGCCTGCCCCCACATTAACTTTACTATAAATATGATAAGAATTA
>JAKJEE010000020.1 GCA_022705625.1 Patescibacteria group bacterium | reverse complement strand
ACGGTGACTTTGCCTCATATGATGATCTTAAACCAACAGATTCTTCTTGAGATGCTGACCAAGGTATGGGTAGAATCTATACCAACTCAGCTTTACAAAGTTCTCGCGTTCTCCTTAGGGGTGGCAAATGGGACTACACTTCGTACACAGGATCTTTTGCGCTGAATTTGGGTTACTCTACCGATATTGCGGATGGCACCGATGGGTTTCGGTGCGCCAGGTAATATTGCGTAGATATCTATTGCCCAAAGAAATTTTAATTTCTTTGGGCTTATCCTTTTTTCATCCCAATCAGCATGACAATCTAAGGTGCATGTGTCTTTCTGAAAAATTGTTTGGTTTGTATTTTAAGCTGGTTAGCTACTGCTAACCAGCTTTCGCTATAAAAGATCAGGATCTTCAGGATCTATAAGTTCTAATGGAACGCCGCCGGGCGGCGTTCCATTGAGAAAATAACCAGCAAATATCAATACATTAATGGAACGCCGCCGGGCGGCGTTCCATTGGGTAATACAACGCTTGATTTTTAAAAATTGAGCAGCTTATTATATCTACGCTGATTCATTTTTTTTGTTAAGAGGTTTTATTGTCGGATTGTAGAGAAATATATACTTGATATATGGGAATTTGTAAATAGGCCTTAAACATAGTTAGCTTGTGTTTTAGGTTGATTTTGTTTGCAAATTATTAGTTTTTTTGTTAGATTATTTATATTAATAATTAAAAATTATATATGTCAAGTTTGACAATGGTTGCAATATATATATTTTTGTTCTTTTTAGGAACAATCATTGGTAGTTTTTTAAATGTAGTAATTTTGAGATCTGAGAAAAATCAGGAAATAGTCAAAACACCTTCCCACTGTGACCAGTGTGGTGAAAAATTAAGAATTTGAGAAAATATTCCATTGTTTAGCTATATATTTTTAAGGGGTCGCTGTGGTCATTGTCATA
Organism: Patescibacteria group bacterium; assembly: GCA_022705625.1. Lineage (GTDB taxonomy): Bacteria > Patescibacteriota > Minisyncoccia > UBA6257 > JAKLIH01 > JAKLIH01. The sequence goes on along the minus strand of JAKJEE010000020.1, from coordinate 11,110 downwards.
AAAAAATTTCGGCCATTAATCCTATGTCAGAATTTTTGATGGGTTTATTATTTGTTTTGGTATTTTGACGATTTCTACAGATTCCTTTTTTCCAAACCGCTTTTCTAAATGTTAATACTAGTCAGTGGCTAATTAATTTTTTGCCAGTGATTTTGTGATTAATTTATACGGCGGTTTTGTTTTTAATCTCAGTTTATGATATTCGTAATTTAGTGGTTTTAGACGGATTTTTAATAGTGGGTTTTGTGACTAGTTTGATTGGCGAAGCTTCACTATTTTTAATTAATAAATATAACCCAATGGTGTTTTTTAACTATTATCATAATTGATTGGGTAGTGCCAGTTTCTTTTTTCCAGAAATACCTGGTATTTTTGGCAACATCTTGGGGTTAATTATTGGCTTTTTGTTTATTAAAAGTATTGTTTGACTTACCAAGGGTCGAGCTATGGGCGATGGTGATCCGTATATTGCTGGTTTTATTGGTTTTATTTTGGGTGTGCCATCAGTTTTTGTGTTTTTATTTTTAGCATTTATAGTTGGCGGGGTGGCTGGTTTTGCTTTGATTATTAGCGGTCGTAAAAAATCTAAACAATATATAGCGTTTGGTCCTTACTTAACTTTGGGTGGATTTTTAACGTTTTTATGAGGTGAAAAAATATTACAAATATATTTTAATTTAATGAAGATACAATAAAAAAGTCAAAAGTCAAAAGTCCCCCACACTAACCAATAAAAAAGTCAAAAGTCAAAAGTCAAATGTCAAAAGTAAAAATCAAAAATGAAAAATGAAAATCAGTGCTAACGCAATCCAAACAACCCGAACTCATCCCCGCTTCGCTCCACTACCAACCTTCGGTTAATGTGGGGGCGAGCAATATCCAAAGAGAAAATGCCAATATTCAATAATCAATAATCAAAAAATAAAGTCAAAAGTCCCCCACACTAACCAATAAAAAAGTCAAATGTCAAATGTCAAAAGTAAAAATCAAAACTCAAAGATTTTAAATATAAATCACAAATTTCAGTGGAATTTTGTATTCCGTTCGAATCAGTCAAATGGGTTAGGATCGTTAGAGTCGCGTAAGAGTTTTACATTAATAGAATTGTTAGTAACATCAGCTATTATTATGATTATGTTGGCGGTAACAATTTCTTATAGTCAACGGGGCGAGGGTATTAATAAAGTAAATCGTATGATTGAACGATTGTCTTTCGATATTCGTCGGATTTCTAATTTATCTACTCAAACTCAAGAAATTGGTGATAAAAAAATTTGTGGTTGGGGTATTTATTTTGATGACCAATATACCGATCGATATATTGTGTTTTCTGATTTTTGTGAAGAGGGCAAAATTTATGGCAATAAACAATTCAATAGAGAACAGGGTGAATTATATGAAGAAATTAAATTAACACCCAATGTTGTTATCCAGTCACATAATTTTTTATCATTAATTTATTTGCCACCCGAACCGCGTTTAGAAATTTATAATGAATTTGGGGATATAATTAGTAATGGTAACATTACGCTAAAGTTTAAACCGGGAACTTTTACCAAAACTTTAAATATCAATCAGTTAGGGATGATTACTAACAATTAACTTTCGCTCTTTAAAACAACAAACTATTTACAATATAAAAATGGAATTAGCAAGTTGTTTCTAAAAAACGGACAAGATAATCAATATGAAAAATATAAAACTAAAAATAAAAAGTATCAAGGAAATGGCAACGAAAACTAGCCAGCCACTTAAAAAAACCAGGCCTATAAAAACCTTATTTAAAAAGATTTTTAATTTTAAAAATTTTGTATGATTTTGCTTTTTGGCGTTGATAGTATTGGCATTAGTGGTGATTTACTTTTTTAAAGATTTACCAGATATTAAAGACCTTGGTCACAGAATATCGAAAGAAAGTTTTACTATCTATGATCGAACCGGTACAGTAATTTTGTATGATCAAACCCAACAAGAAAATAGACAGTATTTGGATTTTAATGAAATTCCAGATGTCGTGAAAAAAGCAACTATGGCAGCGGAAGATGATGATTTTTATACACATGGGCCAATTGATATGAAATCTTTGACAAGAGCAATAATCGAAAATATTGTTGAATTGGGACAAGGTTCAGGTGGATCGACTTTGACCCAACAATTGGCACGTAATGCTTTTTTGACAACGGAAAGAAGTGTGGTTAGAAAAATACGCGAAATGATCTTATCATTTTATTTGGAAAAAGAATATTCCAAAGACAAAATATTCGAAATGTATTTAAATCAAGTTCCTTATGGTTATAATGCTTATGGCGTTGAATCAGCCAGTCAATTATATTTTAGTAAAAATGTTAAAGATATTACTTTAAATGAAGCAGCTTATTTAGCGAGTTTATTGCAATCACCCTCATATTTATCACCCTTTGGCTATCATCGTGATAAATTAGAAACAAGAAAAAATTGAGTTTTAGAAAGAATGTATAAATTGGGATGAATTGATGAAAATAGTTTTAAAATTGCCAAGGCAACTAAAACAGAATTTAAAACTAAAAAACAAGCAATATTGGCACCACATTTTGTATCTTATGTTCAAGCGATGTTAGCTAATAAATATGGCGAAGATTTAGTGCAAAGAGGTGGACTAAAAGTTATTACCACTTTAGATTATGATTTACAAAAGAAAGCTGAGGAAGTAGTTAAAAAATATGGTGATCAAAACGAGAAGAATTTTGATATTAAAAATATGGCATTAATGGCTCAAGATCCAAAAACTGGTCAAATACTGACGATGATTGGATCGCGTGATTTTTGAAATACGGACATTGATGGTAATTTTAATGCGGTCTTTGGTTCTCGTCAGCCGGGTTCATCGTTTAAACCATTTGTTTATTTGAGTGCATTTAAAAAAGGCTATAGTCCAGACACAATTGTTTTTGATACAAAAACTAATTTTTCAACAGATGCTAACAACCCATATATTCCAGTTAATTATGACAAATTATATCGTGGGCCAGTGAGTTTAAGAAATGCTTTAGCTCAATCACTCAATGTGCCAGCTGTTAAGGTATTATATTTAACTGGTGTGGAAGATGCAATTAATTTGGCACGTAGTTTTGGTATCACGACTTTATCGGCTGGAAAAAACCAATATGGTTTATCATTGGTATTAGGTGGTGGGGCGGTTAATCTTTATGAAATGGTAGGTGCTTATTCAGTACTTAGCCAAGAAGGGGTTAAACATGAACAGGTAGCTATTTTGAAGGTGACTGATAAAGCCGGACATATTTTAGAAGAATATAAAGATGAATCATTGCCAGTTTTTACTCGTGAGCATGTGAATATGATTAACGATGTTTTATCAGACAATGTTGCCAGAACGCCATTGTATCATAGTAGCAATAATGATATGTTTTTTGGAAATAACATTGATGTGGCTGGAAAAACTGGTACTAGTTCGGACTCAAGAGATGCTTGAATCTATGGATACACGCCCAATATTGTAGTTGGTGTTTGAGTTGGCAATAACGATTATTCTAAAATGTTTAAAGGGCCAACTGGTGGTTTAGTGGCCGCTCCTGCTTGGCATGATTTTATGCAATATGCCATTTCAAAAAGACCGGTTGAATATTTTACTAAGCCAAATTATAAACCAATATCAAAACCAATGTTAAATGGACAATATATTAATCAATTAGGTAATACATTGCAATTACACTCTATTTTATTTTTTGTTGATCGACATGATCCGTTGGGAGCCATACCGCGTAATCCATATAATGATTATCAGTTTTCATCATGAGAACAATCAGTCATAGAATGAGCAAGATCAACTATTCCAGGATTTGATCAAGCTTATAATCAGCCGTTGAGTGAAGCCGATTATAATCAGAGTTATCAAACGATTACGGCTACCACTTCGACGTTTGGTGATATTGAACAAAATATTGAAATTAAATTTTTAAATGTCCAAGATCGTCAAATTTTTGATAGTGATATCGAATTAAGGGTGGAAATTGTCAGTGCGTTAGGAGTGGAAGAGAAAACCTTGTTTTTAAATAATAATTATTTTGGTGAATTGTCAGTATTAGATAATAATATTTATACTATTAAGGTGCCAAAAGATGTTTTGTTGGCAGAAAATGAGTTAAGAGTTAGAGTGATGGATAATCATTTTAATATTGCTGAGAAGTCCATTACGGTTATTTCTAATCCACAATAATGAAGCGGTTTTATTTACTTTTTTGAAAAAGTATGCTATAATTTCTCTATAATTAAATATTCTAAACAAATTGTATTATGCCAATAATTAAATCGGCCAAGAAAGCATTAAGACAGAGCAAGCGAAGAAATGAGCGTAATGTGGCTTATAAAAATAAAGTTAATAAAACGAAAAAAATAATTCATAAAAGTCTTGTCGCTAAGGAGGCAGACAAAGCTAAAGCTGATCTCGTGGTGTTTTTTAAAGCTGTTGATAAGGCAGCGAAGAAAAAGGTGATACATAAAAATAAAGCTAACCGATTAAAATCAAGATTAGCAAAAAAGGTAAAAAATTTATAACTTAGTTTGAAAAAACCAGACAATTAGTTGTCTGGTTTTTTAGATAATATCATTGATGAATAATTCTAATGAGAGCATGGCATTAATTTTGCCCTTTTTTATTTTTAAGTCATATTTGAATAATTCAACTAACATTAGTTGTAATTGTTTTAACGAAAAGCTATTAACAAAAGGTAATAATTTTTGCTGAACAAAGCGATGCACGTCGGGAGGTGTTTTAGGTGATTTTTGGTATTCTTTAATTAGTAGGGCATTACGGATATGATTAACAATCGTGCCAAAAATTAATAAATCAAAGGTGCCAGCATTATATTCTTGTCACAATAATTTGATGGCCAATTTTTTATTTTTTGAAGCGATGGCGTCTGTTAAGCCAAAAATATTTGATAAGTTTGGTTCTTTAATTAGATCTAATATATCACGATCGTTAATGTTTGATTTATAATTGCTCAGTTTAATGATTTCGTTATAAAGGGCACCGGTATTATCTCCAAAAAAAGAGGTTAAAAGTTTTTTGGCTTGGTTAGTTAATTTAACGTTGTTCTCTTCGGCAGTTTGATCAATAAAATTCGATAAGGCCTGAGGGTTTAATTTGGTAAACTCTTGTTTTTTGACTTTGAGTTTTGAAAGCAAATTTAATGGTTTTTGAGTAATGAAAATGGTCGTAATATTGGGATTGGCCTCTATTTTTTTTAAAGAAATTTTCAAAAAATCTAAATCTTTTTTGGGTAATTCTTTTTCATTTAGATACTTAATAACAATTAATTTATGATTAGAAAATAAATCAATGAAGTTTAAATTATAGAAAATTTTATTTAAAATTGTTTCGTTTGATGAACTGAATATTTTGTCTTTGGTTTCGGTGGTAGCATCTTTAAAATTGTCGTTGGCTTCTTCAGTGGTAGCCGTTGACTCATAAACATTAAAATTATAATTGTAGATTTCGTATTGTTTTAATTTAAAATCAGCAACTAATTTTTCTAGTGCTAATATGGCTAAAAAATTATTGTCCCCAGATAAAGAATAAATCATAGATTTATTTTTGGCAGTTTTTACAAAAATAGGTAGTTCGACCGTGAAGTTTAGTAGATTGTATGGTATATTTACAAATTTTGCAAGGTTGATTTTTCCGATTATAAACATTTAGAAAATTAACATAGGTGCCAATATTGCCATTGGGGGTTCGATAGGTAGCAAACGTTGTGCCGCCGGCTTTAATGGCTTGCTGAAGAATAGACGGTATGTATTTAAACAATTTATGTAATTCATCTTGATTGAGAGTAGATATTTTTCTAAGCGGATGAATTTGACTTTTGAACAAAACTTCATCGCTATAAATGTTGCCCAAACCAATAATAATGTTTTGAGATAACAATGCGGTCTTGATGGCAATATTATGGGTTTGTAATTTTTTGCTAAAGTTCACAAAGGTTCAATGTCGGCTTAATGGATCAAGCCCCATTTGTTTTATGGGTTTGATATTGCTGATGTTGTCGGTGGTAGTTAAAGTAATTCTGGCTAAACGTCGGGCATCAGACAAAACCATTCAATTATTAGATTGGAATTTTAAACCGAAACGAATAAAACGATTGACAGGATCGTTGATTGGCGATAAGTTGTCGATTGGTTTTAAACAATTATTTTTAATAATAAATTGGCCAAACAAAAGATGACCACTGATTTTTTGATGGATGATTAAAGTTTGGTTATTATCTAAATGAAATAATAAATATTTGCCAATATTAGTAATCTGAACTATCTTGCGATTGACCAGTTTTAAAGTTTTTGATTTTGAAATTAAATTTTCAGTTTTCGTTCTTTTATCAATTCAAATTTTGGTAATTTTTCTATTAATGACTTTGGGTTTTAACTGCTTAATAGTAGTAAGCACTTCTGGGAGTTCCGGCATAAATGATGTTTTAAGGTCTTTCGACTACTAAATATTTAACCTCAGTTTTGTTTCGGTTATTGCAAACAATTGTAAAAATAGCAGCATCGCCAACATTAATGTTTATATTGGTAATGGTTTTTTGACCTTTTAAGCTTAATGGCCCATTTCAACTGCTATTAATTGGTGCGGAAGTGCCATAACAAGTTTCTGCATTTTGAGATGTTCAGAACACATTTACTGTATCACTGGGGCCAGTAATTTCGTTAATATCACTCGTCATATCAATAGTAACATTAACATTAGATGGAGCTTGTTGATCAATGGTTATATCGGGAATATTAATTGGTGGTGTAACTGGAGTTTGTTTGTTTTGACCACTAACCGAAGCGGAACATGTAGCTTCAACGATTTTATTAGTGGCATCAGTGATTTTTAGCACTACTGGATATTGACCCGGGGAAGTGAAAGTGTTGGTGGCGGTTTTGCTACTACCATTGGCATAACCACCCCATTGATATTTATAAGGACTTCTACCGCCAAATACTTGTGACAAAAATACAACTGGCTGATTTATAATACTGGTTGATGGCTCAGCTACACAAATTGCTTTTAGTGGCAAAGAAGATGAAGAGGGGGCAACAACAGCTGGTTTAGAAATTACGGCTGATGAAAGTTTTTCAGTGTTTAGCTTTGAAAAAATATTACAAAGAGTTTGGTTGGTTTCATAATCTAATATTTCAGTGGGGTATAAATTATAAGCAGTCTGAAATTTAATAATGGCTTTTTCGGTAATAGCACCAATGGCACCATTGACAGCGCCAGTATATTGAACTTTAGGCAAATATTTTAATAAATATTGTAACATTTTTACTTCAATTTTTTGTTCGGGGGTAATTTCGTCACCTCGGCCAATCATACTTTGAAAAGGGCATTGATAATATTGGCTACAAATTAAATCTAAAGTGTCTTCGGTAATGACGCCATTGGGATTTAAACCGTTGTCAGCTTGTAATTTTTTTATGGCGCTTTCAGTTTTTGGACCAAAGTTACCAACGACTAACGCATCGGGATAAATGTTTGGATACTGAGATAAAATCATTTGCAATGCAAAAACTTCATTAAATTTGTTTTTTTGGTTAGTAGTTGATAGTCCAATGGTGACGATTGGGCATTCTTCAGCCAAAACAAATTTAGGTATAAAAATAACAACCGTCAATATGGTTAATAAAAATATTTTGTAAGTTTTAAAATAATTTATCATAATTAGTTATTTTATTTGATACTTTATTGATAATATTTTAACAAAAAACAAAATAATTTACAAGTAGCAACAAGCAAAAGATTAAATTGGTTTTTGCGTTTTGCATTTTTGTTTTTCACCGTTTTACTATTGCCTGGCTATTCTTATTTTTTCATCGAATCTTTGGTTAGCGGATATTGTAGTTTACTGGTTTTATGAGAGCTACGTGCCTCTCACATTTACCCTCACACTAACCTTCGGTTAGTAGTGATGGGCTCAGTAAAAGTTGGGAGCGACTAAAGTTGTTTTTTGATGAGATGTCTAAACCAAGATTTACTTTCTAGAATTTCCTACCCCCTTCTTTAGAAATGCATCGTGCCAAAGACACGTAATTTTTGTTGCGTTTTAAAGGAGGGGGTTTAACCTTAACCTTGCTGTGATGGGGGCTGTGCCCCCACACTCAGTAAAAGTTGGGAGCGACTAAAGTTGTTTTTTGATGAGATGTCTAAACCAAGATTTACTTTCTAGAATTTCCTACCCCCTTCTTTAGAAATGTATCGTGCCAAAGACACGTAATTTTTGTTGCGTTTTAAAGGAGGGGGTTTAACCTTAACCTTGCTGTGATGGGGGCTGTGCCCCCACATTCAGTAAAAGTTGGGAGCGACTAAAGTTGTTTTTTGATGAGATGTCTAAACCAAGATTTACTTTCTAGAATTTCCTACCCTCTTCTTTAGAAATGCATCGTGTCAAAGACACGTAATTTTTGTTGCGTTTTAAAGGAGGGGGTTTAACCTTAACCTTGCTGAGTGTGGGGGTTGTTTTTTGACCTTAAATAGTGTATAATACTAAAGATTTGGGCTAATAGTTAATTTTAATAATAGAAGAGATTACGATTGTAAATTAACTACTAATTTAAATCAATAAGCAAAAAATTAGAAATTAATAGTTTGTTAAAATTTTATTATGTCAGGACATTCGAAATGAGCATCTATTAAGCATTCAAAAGGTATTGCTGATGCTAAACGAGGAAAGGTATTTTCAAAATATGCGGTGGCTATTTCTTTGGCTAGTAAAGAAGCTAATGGTGATGTTAATATGAGTCCAAAGCTAAGATTGCTGGTGGAAAAAGCCAAACAAGCAGGTATGCCAAAAGATAACATCGAAAGAGCCATTAAACGTGGAATTGGCGAGGGTGGCGAGGGTGGCATTATCGAAGAAATGTATTTTGAAGCTTATGGGCCAGGCGGGGTGGCGTTGATTATACATTGTATTACGGATAATAAAAATCGAGCGGTAGCCGATGTTAAATATGCTTTATCTCGATTTGAAGGCAAAATGGCTGGCGAGGGTAGTGTTAAATGGATGTTCAAAGAAGTTGGCAAGATTATTGTTGATAAATCTAAATGAAACGATGATTTAGAAATGAAAGTCATTGAAGCAGGGGCGAGAGATATTAAGTTATTAGATGATGTTATTGAGATTGAAACTGGCAATAATGATTTGCATACCGTGAAAGCCGAAGTAGAAAAATTGGTTGAAATTACTGATGCCTATCTTGAATGAGTTGGCACACAAGAAGTTGATGTTTCGGAGCAAAATACTAAAGATAAAATTGATAAATTGATTGAAACACTTGACGATTGTCAAGATGTTGAAGAAGTTTTTACCAATGCTAATTATATAGATTAATATGATAATTATTGGTATAGATCCAGGAACATCACGAACTGGCTACGCAATAGTTAAATATACTAAGGGTGAAGCCAAAATTATTGATTTTGGTTGTTGGGATTTATCGGAGTTTGATGCATTAACACGTCTGGAAAAAATTTTTAAAAATTTAGATAAATTGATTAAAGATTACCAACCAGATTTGTTGGGTATAGAAGAATTGTTTTTCTTTAAAAATGCTAAAACGGTAATGAAAATTAGTGAAGCTCGAGGGGTGATTTTGTTGGCTACCAAAAGAAACAAAATTAAAATTGTTGAATTAACACCATTACAAGTCAAACAATATATTACTGGTTATGGCCGAGCTGATAAAAAACAAATCCAACAATTAGTTAAAAATTATTTTAATTTAGATAAAATACCAAAACCAGACGATGCAGCTGATGCTTTAGCGATTTGTATTGCTAGTGTTTGTCATTTAGAGAAGAAGAGCAAAGAGTAAAAATATAATTTGCTAATACTCTAAACGAAACACCATAACCTCAATAATGATATAAATTAAAAAAAGAATTAAACAATTAATATGAGTAAAAAAAATACGGAAGATTTAGACAATATCGAAATCATTGGTGATAGTGGTGACGATTTATCAGATGTAAAGCGCCAATTAAAAAAATTAAAAAAAGAGAGTGAAGATTTAGATGAAGAAGATGGCGATTTGTTAACGGTTGAAGAAGATGATAATGACGCAGAAATGGCGGTGTCAGAAGATATTGTTATTAATGAAGATAATTCTTTGCCATTTAACGATGAAGAGCGATATTATAAATCGCTTGAGAAATTTTTGAAAGACGATGACAATAAATAATCTATTTTAAAATTGTTTTTATGAAAGATCCTGATAAAAATATAATTTTATCAATACCTAATATTATTTGGCAGGTGATCGATAAATTAAATGCTGGTGGGTTTGAGGCTTATATTGTTGGCGGTTGTTTACGTGATTTAATGCTCGATCGAGAAATTAATGATTGAGACATAACAACGAATGCCAAACCAAAAGATATTCAAAAAATATTTGAAAAAAGTATTTATGAGAATAATTTCGGAACAGTGGGGGTGTTAACCGGAGCGAAAGAAAACAATTTAAAAATTATAGAAATAACTACCTATCGGTTGGAGAGTAGCTATTCAGACAAACGTCATCCAGAGAATATAAAATTTGCTGATAATATTCACGACGATTTAATGCGTCGCGATTTTACTATTAATGCCATGGCGTTCAAAATTGATTCGGTTAAAATTTTTAAAACCAAAGTGAAAGCCAGTGGTACATTAGTTGATTTATATAATGGGCAAAATGATTTAGCTCAAGGATTAATCAAGGCGGTGCGTGATCCCAATGAAAGATTTAATGAAGATGCCTTACGAATGTTGCGAGCCATAAGATTTGCTGATCAATTAAATTTTAAAATTGATAAAGCTACTGAACTGGCGATAAAATCAAACGCTAAAAATTTAAAATTTATTTCTGGCGAAAGAATTCGAGACGAGTTTATCAAAATTGTAATGTCGAACGCTGGCGCCAAATCAATAATTAGGCTTGAAAAGTGTGATTTGCTACAATATCTAATTCCAGAGTTAATTAATTCAATTGGTGTTGGTCAAAACTTGCACCACATTTATACCGTATATGAGCATTTGATTAATTCATTTGATTATGCCGTTAAACAAAATTTTAGTTTAGAAGTAAGATT
>JAKJEE010000019.1 GCA_022705625.1 Patescibacteria group bacterium | reverse complement strand
TATTTCTTGTTATAATTATTGAAAATTTAATATATTTATAAGGTTTAAAATTGGTAAAAATATTAACCAAAGATGTATTGATTAATGATTTAGGGCTTGCTTATTATCGAAAATTTTGTTAAAATATAAGTATAAAATTAAGTAGTTTTTTATGGATCTTAAAGACATTGACGCTTTAATAATTAAGCTCAATCAAGAATTAAATTTGATTAAAAATGCTAAAGAATTAGAGGGTTTTCGATTAAAATATTTAGCCAGAAAAGGAGAACTAAACGATTGTTTTGAAAAATTAAAAGAATTGTCAGTAGAGCAAAAAAGAGTTTTTGGACCAAAATTAAATACTTGTAAAAAAGAGTTAGAGCAACGGTTTAAAGAAAAACAAAGTTTATTTGATAAGGTAACTGAGGAATTTTTCTTTGATTATACCTTGCCCGGCAAGAAAAAAGAGATTGGATCATTACATCCAACGACATTAACTTATCGACATATTATTTCGGTTTTTAATTCTTTTGGTTTTGAGATTTTTGAATCCAATGACATTGAAAGTGAATATTATAATTTTGATAGCTTAAATATAGAAAAAAATCATCCAGCGAGAGATATGTGGGATACTTTTTGATTAGATAAAAAATATATATTGCCGATTGGTAGTAAAAAAGATGAATTTAAATCGATAAATTTATTATTAAAAACTCATACGAGTCCAGCTGAGATGAGATTTATGGAAAAAAACAATCCACCGATTCGCATGGTCAATATGGGTAAAGTGTTTCGCTATGAAGCCACGGATGCGAGACATGAGTTTCAATTGCATCAATTAGAAGGATTGATGATCGGCGATGATATTAGCTTGTGTAATTTTAAATCAATTATTACGGGTATGACGCGAAAAATTATTGGTCAAAAAGATTTAAAAGTGCGTTTAAGGCCAAGTTATTTTCCATTTGTTTCGCCAGGCTTAGAAGTTGATGTTGAGTGTTTTAAGTGTCATGGTAAGGGAAGCAAATGTTCGCTTTGTTCAAATAGTGGCTGAATTGAAATGATGGGGGCGGGTATGACTCATCCCAATTTATATAAATTTGCTAAGTGAGATAGATATAATTATCAAGGTTTTGCTTTTGGATTGGGAGTGGAACGTTTTGCGATGTTGAAATATCAAATTCCGGATATTAGAGTTTTTAATTCGGGTGATTTGCGATTTACAAAACAATTTTAATTTTAAAAAGTATGCTTTATTCTTATAATTTATTGCAAAGTTTTATCAAGCAAAAATTAGTTAGTGCTAATCAGCTAAATGATACGCTGAATAATTGTTTAGGTGATACGCATTTTAAAAAAGTGAGTAACGACTATGTTTTTGATATTGAGCTAACGGCTAATCGAATTGGTGTTTTAGCTGGGCATAAAAATATGGCTAAAGAAATATGCGCGATGCTCGATTTGGATTTAAAAGCAATAAAAGATTATAAAATTGGTAAAATAGCCAAGCCAATACTAATGAGCGTTAAAAATAATGCCAAAGCTTCATGTCAGATTTATTCGGGGATAGTGTTGACTAATATTAAAATTAAAGAATCGCCATCATTTATCAAAGATGCGCTTAATAATTGTGGAATGAGATCGATTAATAATGTTGTAGATATTACTAATTATGTGATGCTGGAAATTGGTCAACCAATGCACGCGTTTGATTATGAAAAAATTGAAGGAAATAAAATTAATGTTCGCTATGCAAAAAAAGATGAAACCATTACTGTTTTAACTGGAGATGAGTATAAATTAAACGAAGATATTTTGGTGATTGCTGATCAGACCAAACCAATGGCGATTGCTGGTATAAAAGGAGGCATAGCTGGGGAAATTGATAAAAATACTAAAACTATAGTTTTGGAAAGTGCTAATTTTAATAGTGTGGATATTTATAAAGCATCTAAATTTTTAAATTTAGCTACGGATGCATCGGTTCGTTTTAGTCACAAATTATCACCCAGTTTAGCAAGAGAAGCTTTAAAAAGAGCCGTGGAATTGTTTGAAAAATATGCCAATGCAAAAGTGGTGAGCAATGTTTTAGAAACCGGGGTGATTAGTGACCAACCATTAATAGTGCCATTTAATTTAGAAAGAGTTACAAAGTTGATTGGGCAGAGTATTAGCGAAAAAGATATACAACGCATTTTAACAAAATTGGGCTATACGATAAAAAAAATATCAAGTAAATTATGAAATGTTAAAGTGCCAGTATATCGTAATAATGTTTTGATATTTGAAGATATCGTTGACGATTTGGTGAGGATTTATGGTTTGGACAATTTAGAATTAATACCGCCAAAAGTAGAGTTGTTATCACCAAAAAGTAATGAGTTTTATCAATTTAAAGAAATGATAAAAGATTATATGACAATGCTTGGATTGGATGAAGTTTATAATTATAGTTTTATCAATGAATTTGATACAAAATTTTTGAATGATCAGCAACAGCGTTGGTTAGTTGGCCCTAAAAATTATTTAAATGAAAATTATCGATATTTAAATCCAGTTTCATTAATCACGCTTTTAAAAAATGTAACAACCAATTTAGCTTATTTTGAAAAAGCCAAATTTTTCCAGATTGATAAAAATTATCGTTCGGTGAGTGATGTAATTTTTGAAAATACCTATTTAAGTTTTGCAATTTATGATTTGAACAAAAAGCAAAAAGAAACGGAAGTTTTATTAGAAGCGAAAGGCATTATCGAAAATTTATTGGCTAAACTAGCAATTGATAAAGATAAATATTATTTTTCTGATAAATATTTAAAAGATAGTGATAAAAATAACAAAATTTTTAAATCAACTGTTTATATTTATAGTCACAGTGATGAGCTAATTGGTTCAATGGGCAGTGTGATTGATAATGTGAAAGCGGAATATAAAATCAAGAATGATCAAAAGAACCCATGGGTAGTATTATCAGAAATTGATTTGTCGGTTTTATATAAAATAATGATGTGATCGATTGATTTTAAACCGATACCCAAATACCCGAGTAGTATAAAAGATATATCAATTATGGTGCCGTGGAGAACATTAGTTAATGACGTAATGATGGATATACACTCACTGAAAATAGATGATTTAAAAGATATTGATGTTTTTGATGTTTATGAACCAACTAATAACGACGAATATAAAAGTTTATCATTTCACCTTATATTTAGGAACAACGAAAGAACATTGTCAAGCAACGAAATTGAGAAATATTTAGAATTGATTACTAAGCATTTAACTAGTAAGGGCTATAAAATTAGATAAATTAACTATTATGCAAATCAAAATTAATAAACAAGCGAACAGCAAAAAAGAAGAGAAGCCAATCGACATTAAAAAAACCGATGGAAAAGAAGTGGTAAAAGCTGCAAAAAAGGAATCAAAAATTAAACCAGAAAAAATTGATAACCAGTTGCTCGAAGAGAATAGCAACAATGATTATTCGGCCAAAGACATCTATGTTTTAGAAGGATTAGAGCCGGTGAGAAAAAGACCTGGTATGTATATTGGTTCAACTGGTGTTTCGGGGTTGCATCATTTAATCTGAGAGGTGTTTGATAACTCAATTGACGAAGCGTTGGGCGGTTTTTGTGATAATATAAAAATTGATTTATTAACTAATAACAAAGTGAGTGTTTTGGATAATGGTCGTGGCATACCAGTTGATTATCATAGCCAATCAAAGAAATCAGCACTGGAAACGGTTTTAACCACCCTTCATGCTGGTGGAAAATTTGGCGGCGATTCTTATAAAATCTCAGGTGGTCTGCATGGAGTTGGCGTGTCAGTGGTTAATGCCTTGTCAAGTTACTTAAAAGCGGAAGTTTATCGCGACGGTTTTTTATATACCCAAGAATATAGCAAGGGGCGACCAACTAGCCAAGTTACCAAAGTTAAAAGTAAGGACAAAATTGAACATGGCACCCGCATAACTTTTGAACCTGATCCAACAATTATGCAAGAAATAGATTTCAGCTGGAAAACAATACTGGATCATATTCGTGAACAGGCCTATTTAGTTAGAAAAATAAAAATTGATCTAACCGATCGTCGTAATAACAATGAATCAAAATATACATTTTATTTTGAAAATGGTATCGTTGCGTTTTTAAATTATTTGATTAAAGATCACGAGACCAAACCAGTCCATAAAAATATTTTTTATGCCAGCGATACTTTCGAAAATATTCAAGTGGAAATTGCCTTAAGCTATGTTGACGAAATCGAAACCTCGGAACTGGCTTTTGCTAATAATATTCATACGCCCGAAGGGGGTATGCATTTAACTGGTTTCCGATCGGCCTTAACCAGAGTGTTAAATGATTATTTAAAGAAAACTTATGCTAAAGAAAATTTATCATTAACGGGCGAAGACGTTAGAGAAGGGTTAATGGCCGTGATTTCTGTTAAAATTTGTGAACCACAATTTGAGGGTCAAACTAAGGCTAAGCTTGGTAACCCTGAAGCCAGGGTAGCCGTTGACCAAGTGATGTCAAAATCGTTTCGCGACTTTTTAGAAAAAAACCCCGAAGATGTGAAAAGGATTTTGGAAAAATGTTTAATTTCGGCTAAAGCCAGATCGGCGGCTAAATTGGCGAGAGAAAATGTATTGCGCAAAAGCGTTATGGAACACACAACTTTACCCGGCAAATTAGCCGATTGTATTTCGCGTAAAGCGGAGAATTCTGAATTGTTTATTGTCGAGGGCGACAGTGCCGGTGGCTCGGCCAAACAAGGCCGTGATCGCCATACTCAAGCGATTTTGCCGCTGCGTGGTAAAATTCTTAATGTTGAAAAAGCTCGATTAGATAGAATGATGGGATCGGAAGAAATTAAAGCGATAATTTTAGCATTGGGAACATCGATTTCTGAAGATTTTAATATCGAGAAATTAAGATATCATAAAATTGTGTTAATGTCGGATGCCGATGTGGATGGCGCTCATATTCGCACATTGCTACTCACGTTATTTTATCGTTATTTTTTACCGATTATCGAGAAAGGATACTTATATGCTGCGCAACCGCCATTGTATCGAATACAAAAAGGCAAAACGTTTAGATATGCTTATTCAGATGACGAAAAAGAGAAAATTATTGACGAGATAGCAAAAATAAAAGAAGAAAAGAAAGAGCTAAAAGCCAAAAAAGATAAAGACGATGAAAAAGAAAATGAAGAGGAAGTATTAAGTGAAAACAACGAAGATAGCGAAGAAGTATCAAAATATAAGGGGGTTATTGTTCAAAGATATAAAGGTTTGGGTGAAATGAATCCAGAGCAATTGTGAGAAACAACTATGGATCCAAAAGTTAGAATTTTAAAACAAATTACAATTGATGATGCCAAAGAGGCCGATAGATTGTTTGATATTTTAATGGGTGAAGAGAGAATGCCACGCAAAAAGTTTATTCAAGTTTATGCTAAAAAAGTTAAGAATTTGGATGTGTAACAAACAAAATTAATAATTAAATATATATATACCAAATATTGACGTACGAATTTGGCGATAGAATGGTAATAAAAGTAAAAACGACCTTAGCTTCTGGCTTCGGTCGTTTTCATTTACGATAGATCTTCGATAAGATCATTAATTTCTCCTTGGGTTGTTGGGGAGGTGATTTCTTTTTCAAATTTTTCTTGGTGTGACTGATAGAATTTGAGAAAAGATTTTAATTCGGCGGAGTTAATGTTTTTGATCGTTTGGTTAGCAAATACTATTTTGTTGTTTGTGATTTGATATTTGGTTTCATTAATATCTTCTTGAGTATCAATATGTTTCTTTATGTTGAGGATAAGGTTTGCGAAAACAGGCAACGATAAAGGGGTTTGTTCTACACGAATGAACCGTAAGTTAGCATTGTCAATAAATTGGATTTTAATTTGTGGTTGAAAATACTCGCGAACAGGTTCAATCGGTGGCGTTTCAATAACTGGTGCAGTTGGTGCGGGATTACGTGTTATAATTTCTCGAGCTAGTTTTTGCCGATTTTGTGCGATGAGTGTTTCAATGGTTGATGATTGGACTGGATCTTCGACTGGCGAGTGAGATTGCTGTTTGCGTTGAAGCCGAACCAATATCAATTCTAATTGTTTGATTTTTGTTTCGCTTAGCAGTATTTTATAAGGTAGCTTTGGATTTTGTTTTAATCTCGCTATGTTGGTTGGGTTTATCGGTACTATGATAGTGTGTTTATCGATTTTTTTGTAAGGATCAAAAACGATTATAGAACTTTCTTGTTGATCAAGAACAGCGACATAATCACTGTGTTCGGCTCTACCTAAAACATCAGATAATAACATAATCTATACCTCCTTTCTTAGATTTTATCCCGGTAAGGGATATTTAAAAGGTGCTTATTTGTTAATATATTAGCGCAGTTTTACATTGGTGTCAAATGCGTTATAAACACATATAGTTTCTTGTTTTTTGGTTTATTTTGTGATAAAATTGTATTAAGAAAATGTAAACGATAACAATATGATAGATATTAATGAAACAAATCATTTGTTAGAACTTTCGAGATTAGAAATCTCTGATGAAGAAAAAAATGATTTACAGCATGATTTAGATAATATTTTAAAATATATTGAAAAATTATCGGAAGTCAATACTGATAATATTGAGCCAATGACCGGTGGTACTTTTAACGTTAATGAATATAGATCGGATAATTTTGAGAATAGAGAATTTGACAGAGGTAAAGTTTTAGAAGCTGTTCCCAAAAGAGATAATGATTTTTTTGAAGTGCCAAAAATTTTTGAATAAATTAATTTTATGAAACAAGATATTTATACTAAAATCAAAGAGGGTAGTTTGAAATACGAAGATTATATCTTTGAAGTTTTGAATAATATTGAAAATAGAAATAAAGAAATAAATGCTTTTATTTCTATTAATCAAAATATTAAAAATGAAATAAAAAATATAGATGAAAATATTAGGAATAATAAAGAAAGAAAATTAGAAGGTATGACTTTTGCGGTTAAAGATAATATCTTGGTGACAGGTTTAAGTGCAACCGCTGGATCAAAAATGTTAAAGGATTATAAAGCTAGTTATGAGGCAACCGTTATCAAAAAGATTAAAGAAGCTGGCGGAGTTGTTGTTGGCAAAACTAATATGGATGAATTTGCGATGGGCTCATCAAACGAAACATCTTATTTTGGGGTAGTTAAGAATCCACATAATTTAAGCAAAGTACCGGGTGGATCTTCAGGCGGGTCGGTGGCAGCCGTGGCTAGTGGTATGGTAGATGTAGCGTTAGGATCAGATACAGCTGGATCAATTCGTCAGCCAGCTAGTTTTTGTGGAGTAGTTGGCTTTAAGCCAACCTATGGAGCGGTGTCACGATTTGGTTTAATAGCAATGAGTTCATCTTTAGATGTAATTGGCCCAATTGCTAAGAATGTTTCTGATTGTGAAATGATTTTTGATATTATTGCTGGGAAAGATGATTATGATGCTACCAGTGTGGAAGTAGTGTCGGAAAATAAAGAGTGAACACTTGATGATGTAAAAAATTTAACGATTGGTGTGCCAAAAGAATATTTTGTGACAGGTATTGACCAAGAAGTTAAAGACAATATAAATAAATTTATTTCAAAGTTAAAAGAATTGGGCATAAAAATAAAAGAAATTAGTTTACCTCATACTGAGTATGCGATTGCTTGTTATTACATAATTATGCCAGCGGAAGTTAGTTCAAATTTAGCCAGATATGATAACGTGCGTTATGGTAGTAAAATTGATGATTTAAATATTCAAAATTTAAAAGATTTATATTTCAAAACGCGTGGTGATGGGTTTGGCCGGGAAGTAAAACGAAGAATTTTATTGGGCACGTATGTTTTATCAAAAGGGTTTTATGACCAATATTATACCAAAGCTCAAAAAGTAAGACGATTAATTAAACAAGATTTTGACAAGGCTTTTAAAGAAGTTGATTTAATTTTAACGCCAACTTGTCCAGATGTGGCTTTCAATTTTGGCGCCAAAAAACAAGATCCAATTTCTATGTATTTATCAGATATATTCACGGTGCCAATGAATTTAGCCGGTATACCAGCAATTAGTTTACCATTAGCTAAAAATAAAGACGGATTGCCAATTGGTTTGCAACTTACTATGCCAGAAAAGTTTGATAAAAAATTACTCAAAATAAGCAAGATCATTGAATTGCTAATAAATTATAATTAAAAATAGTATGGATGAATTAGCTGGAGTATTAACATTTGCGGATTTACAGGTGGCAGCTCGTATTGTGGCACCAATATTTTTGCATGAAACATTTTTAAATTTTTTATTTTGATTGCGGATTACCGGTATAATAGTAAGTGCGTTGATGTTGCTATTGATTGTGATTGTTAAGTTTAAATTAAGACAATTAAGAAAACCAAAGGCAGCGAAATTGGGAGTAAGCGGAAAAGAAAAATGATCTTTTCTTAATGAATTTAAAATAAAATCAACTTTTAAAAAAATTAGTGATTATATTAATTTTGAAAATATTTTATATTGGAAATTGGCCTTGGCAGAAATTGATAGTTACTTTAATAATGCGTTAAATGAAGTCGGTTTTAAGGGCGATACCATGGCCGATCGATTGGCGAAAATATCAAAAATATATTTAGCCAACGTCGATGAAATAATGAATACTCATAACCAAGTGAATGAAATTCTAAACGATAACAATTATTTATTGACCAAGGAAGAAACGGAAAAATTAATCGAGGTTTATAGGCAGGGAATTGAAGAATTAAAGAAATTATAAATGCTGTCGCAGTTCAAACAATCCGAACAACTCGAATTATCCAAATAAAATATAACACGAAATATAGATTTATAATTTGTATTTTATATTACTTCCTTCTTTAAAATTACATTGCGCTCTTTGGGCACAATGTTTTTTAGCATACTTTTGAAGAAGGGTGATTTTTGAGTTTTTATTTTCACCTTTGACTCTTGGCTTTTGATATTTGACATTTCAGTGTTTGTATGATATAATCAAAACATCAAAAAATCTAATTGATAGCGATATTAAATAGATTTTTGTTTTGAACCTTGACAATCTGCCATTGGGCAGTCAATTATATAAACATATTTTTAAATTTTTGGGAGGAAAACGTGAAAAGAAATTTAATGATTTTGTTGTGGATATATGTTTCTTGGCTTAGCCTCTACATACCGTTCTGTATCAAAGTATTGAGATATGGGTTTACAGAGATGATTTGTTCCGCCATATATATGGCGTCGTGTTTGTGGTTGCTCTGCGTCGTAAGTGAAAAACTTTTTAGTGATAAAAAAGGAGAAAAGAAATGAAAAAGGTTGTTATTGCGTTAGTTGTATTAGTGGTTGCAATATTGGTGCCAACTTTGGTAAGTCAGGCATGCGTGTGGGAACTTGATCCAGCTTTCGTGTATAACTACAAGTTCTACTCTGGTGTGCATACTGGGTATCAGGAGCACAAACTGAAACCGGTTGTTGTCGAAAACCAATATGGCGCTTATTTCCGGACCGAAGGTCTGGGGGAAGCTATTATTGAAGTTTACAAAACGCCTGGCCATTGGAGAGATTGTTCACACAATTTTTCTAATGGTGGGGCTGAGCCATTTGGCCAAATTATATTTCAGGATGATTTTGTATACTTGCCGAAAGGCGAGTACATTCTGAAAATTGTAGCCGGCGACAACGTCTCCGACATCCGAATGATTTTTGGTCCACGGCTGAAGCCATGAAAATTTTCTTGTTGAAAGGAGAAAAAATGGTTAAAATTGTGTTTAATGTAATAGCAATAACACTGTTTACTGCTTGCTTGTTTTACAAAGGAAACAGAAAATGGTGGCCGTTGATAACATTTTTTATTGTTCAGAGTATTTATGCAAGCATTTTGAGCACAAGTGATACAATTACTATGGTTAAAATGACGATGTCGGCAATATATGGAGTCATTATATTTTTGTTGATATCATTAGCATTGGAAAGAAAAAAATAAAGAAGATAGAAAGGAAAAAATATGTGAAGAAAGAATAAAGGAGGGTGGGTAAAAACCTAGAGGAAGGTCCCCTCCTTTTTTAATAATTTTGATTTGACAAACAAAGTTTTTATTGATAATATAACAATATAAAATTGTTCTTTTAGGGGGTGCTCATTTGAAAAAGATAGATAGACCTATGGCGCTTTTTATTTTATTAGTGGACTTGGCTTTGATTTTAATATTTTATTTTGAGAATAATTTTTTGGCACAGTGTTTGGTTATGATGGGTCTAATGATTTTTGGTGGAGCCGTTTTTATGCTATGTGAAACTGACAAAAAAGATAAGGAGGACAAATGATAAAAGTCCTCCTTTTTTATGGTTGACACAACCTAAACAATCCAAATGATCTATATTGTATAAATGTATTTTTATTGTTTTTTATCTTTATTTTTTAGTATTTAATAGTGTTTAATCTTAATTTTTGACCTGTTAGTGGGTAAAAATGAATCGTTCAAATTTATGGTTTTGAGAGTAGTTTGACCCCCACACCCAGAAACCTTTTTAAAACATGAAATGTTTTAAATCAAATTTTGCTTTGTTAAACAGCCAGTTAAAATCAACGTTTTTCGCGAGTAATCCACATAATACCAAGTTTAGAGAACCAAAATTAAGGTTTCTGGGTGTGGGGGTTGACCCCGCTTCGCTCCACTACCAACCAAAGGTTGGTGTGGGGGTTGACTTTTGAATATTATATGCTATAATATAACCAATTAATCAATGTTAAATAATTCAACTAATGGATTATCGAAGATTAAATGAAGACGCAGAAAAACGGTGGTAAACACACAAGATTTTTTTTGTGCAGTACCGCTTAAAACAGCGGCTTTTTTTATCTCTAAATTGTATTGGTTGATCTTTAATAAAAGAAGAAGGGTATAAATATATGTATTTTCATCCGGAAAATATAATTTAAATTTTTTACGATTTAAATAAAACTTAATTAATATTTTAATTAAGATGAGGAAATATAAGAGTGTGATGTGGATGCCTTGGCATCAAAAGACGATGAAGGACGTGGTGTAGCTGCGATAAGCTTCGGGGAGGTGTGTAACAACCTTTGATCCGAAGATCTCCGAATGGGGAAACCCAATAGACCTTTAAAAAGTCTATTACTATATTGTTGAAAGACAGTATAGAGTAAACCTAGGGAAGTGAAACATCTCAGTACCTAGAGGAAAAGAAAACAAATTGTTTGTTTTTATTTTTGGAAGAAAGCATTGTTTCCAAAGATAAAGACAACAAACATTCCCCGAGTAGTGGCGAGCGAAACGGGAAGAGCCCAAACCTATAAAATTTTGTTTTACAAAGTTTAATAGGGGTTATAGGAATTACATTCTGTCGCAAGACAGGAAGGTATAACAAATGTTAACAGTTAATCGAAATATCTGGAAAGATATGCCAAAGAGAGTGAAAGCCTTGTAGATAAAAATTGTTAACTACCTTTTTGTAATCTCCTGAGTACTCCGAAGCAAAGGTAACTTTGGAGGAAGTCTCCTGGACTACCCAGGAAAGGCTAAATACTTTTAATGACCGATAGTGAACAAGTACCGTGAGGGAAAGGTGAAAAGCAGCCTTATTAAGGCGATGAAATAGTATCTGAAACATCAACACTTACAAGGAAGCGGAGCCCGGTCAATAATTTATTATTGATGGGTCACGCTGTGCCTATTGAAGAATGAGCCGGCGAGTTTATCTATACTACTTATTTAATCTGCTGCGGCAGAGAAGGTTTAGCGAAAGCGAGTGTTAATAGCGCGTTTCAAGTTTAGCAATAAATTTGAGTGTAGTATACATAAGACCCGAAGCCAGATGATCTTACCATGAGCAGGATGAATCCTACGTAAAACTAGGAGGAGGTCCGAACCAGTTGATTGTTCAATATCTTTGGATGACTTGTGGTAAGGAGTGAAAAGCTAATCGTATCTGGGAATAGCTGGTTCTCTCCGAAACAGCTTTAGGGCTGGCGGTCTGTTTATCGTAGTGGGGGTAGAGCACTGGTTGGTGTGTATTGGGGGAAACCTCGCCACACCAGTCAAACTCCGAATACCATTGCGTCACGACAGGCTAGTTAGACTGTGGGGGCTAAGCTTCATAGTCAAAAGGGTAAGAGCCCAAATCATCAATTAAGGTCCCTAAATTTAGCTAAGTGCATAACAAAGGTGGTGATTCACCGAAGACAGCTAGGAGGTTGGCTTAGAGGTAGCTATCCTTTTAAGAGTGTGTAACAACTCACTATCATATCCCGCAAGGGAATGGTGAATTGCGCCGAAGATGTACAGGGGCTTAAGCTAAATACCGAAATTATGAACTTTCTTTTATTTATAAAAGGGAGTGGTAGGAGAGCATTTCTTATTCGCTGAAGATTGATCCGCGAGGACGATTGGAGGATAAGGAAGAGAGAATGCCGGTACAAGTAACCACAAATCCGATGAGAAATCGGATCACCGTAAGCTCAAGGTTTCCTTGGCAATGTAAATCAGCCAAGGGTTAGGCGGTCCTAAGGTAATGACGAAAGTCGCAGCCGATGGATTACTGATTAATATTTCAGTCCTTTTGTTTGTTCTGATGGAGGGACGGAAGAAAAGAGATGGAGTGTCTTAATGGTTTGATATTGTAAGACGTAGAGTTGTAAACTAGGCAAAT
>JAKJEE010000018.1 GCA_022705625.1 Patescibacteria group bacterium | reverse complement strand
AAATCATTTACTCTAGTAGAATTAATGATTGTCATTGCTATCTTAGCAATTCTAAGTGCTATTGTAATTTTTTCATTAAACCCAGGAAGATTATTTGATAACTTTCGAGATACTCGTCGAGTTAGTGATATTAATACTATCAACCAAGCGATTAATTTTATTGAAACCTGAAATACTAATGGTATTGCTTACGGTTCAAACACCACGGTCTATATCTCTCTTCCCGATACTAGTGCAACCTGTGCCAGCTACTCTTTGCCAACCTTGCCAACTGGTTATACCTATAGTTGTAAAACCACGGCTAACTATCGTAAAGTTGATGGCACGGGTTGAATTCCTATTGATTTTAGTATCAATCCTAACAATGCCTATCTCAGTGTTCTACCCATTGATCCGGTCAATGATTCAACCTATTTCTATACCTACTACTCCGGTGGATCCTATGAAGTTACCGCTTTGCTTAAAAATCCAAATTCAAACTCCATCAATGATGATGATTCACTGACTGGTGCCTATACTAAGGGTAGCCCTAATAGAACGTGAACAACCCCACTATCACGTGATACTAACCTAATTGGGCATTGAAAATTTGATGAAGGAACTGGTAATGCCTTAGATTATTCTGGTCATGGCTACCACGCCACTCTTTATGGCCCAGATAGAATTACCACTGTAGGTAACAATCAAGCTATGTATTATGATGCCAATGGTGCTGACTATATTCAAACCCCGAGTTTTGCGATACCTAATACAGGGATACTTACGATAGAGGCGTGGATGAAGAGCCAGTTTAGCGCTACAAATCATCAAGCAATAGTCGGTGATAGTGGTTTTAGCACTACGGTTGGTTTTCTTCTTATGTATCGAAGTCTTAATACTAATGAGCTTCATTATCAATATGCTAACGGAATAGCAGCGCCACATCCTTTATTTTCTGGTTTCTTTACTGGTCTAGATAACCAATATATTCATATCGTAGTAGTTTGTGATTATGCTAATAAAACATTAAAAGCATATAGAAATGGAGTGTTGTTTGGTTCTCAAAATCTTACGGGCACTCCTGTATTTCCTTCGGTTAGTAGAGTTAAATATATTGGTGCTTTTAACTCTACGCAGAGATTTATTGCTGACGGCTCCCTTGATGAAGTAAGAATATATAATAGGGGGTTGAGTGACGAAGAAGTTGCAACTATCTATAATCAAACCAAAGGAAATTATCAATAATTGATTTGTTTTATTTTATTATTTTTGATATAATATATAAGTAATAACTAAACTACACATATGCTGTATATTGTTAGTGATCATCGCGGATATGGTTTAAAAGAAAAAATTAAAGAGTTTTTAAACAATGCCAAAATTGATTTCAAAGATGTGGGTGCGTTTAAATATGATAAAGATGATGATTTGCCGGTGCTGGCTTCAACCGTAGCTTCCCTGGTATCAAAAAATAACAAAAAAGATAAAGGCATAGTAATTTGTGGTTCAGGCGTGGGCGGATCAATTATCTGTAACAAATTTAAAAAGGTAAGAGCGGCTTTATGTTTGACGGTGAATGTGGCTAAAGAGAGTAGGGAGCATCACGATTCAAATATTTTGTGTTTGGCAGCTGATTTAACTGATAGCTCGATAGCTTGGATGATTATTAAAAAATGATTGACGACATCAAAATCCACTAAAACACGCTATCAAAGAAGATTAAAAATGTTAGATAAAATTGAAAAAGAAAATTTTAAATAAATTTTTAATATGCCGATGATTATTCCGGTAGTTAATCCGAAAAATCTAAATGATTTAAAGAAAAAACTATCACAGCTTAAAGATTATCAAGGTATTATCCAGCTCGATTTATCAGATGGTCAGTTTACTCATTGGAAAAATTATACCAATTTATCTAAAATTAAAGATCTCAAAATAACTTTGCCATTTGAAATTCATTTTATGTTTGAAAAACCAGAAAAATATATTGATGATTTAATATTTCTAAAACCGCAAAGAATTTTTTTACACATTGAAGCCATAAAAGATTTTCAAAAATGTTATAGATTGTGTAGACAAAATCATATTGAATTAGCATTGGCAATTTGTCCCGAGACACCAGTGTCGGCTCTATTTCCGTATTTAAAATATTTAAATACGGTTTTAATGTTGGCGGTTATTCCTGGCCCATCGGGTCAAACTATGCAGCATTATGTGTTAGAAAATATTCCGATTATTAAGCGTAAAAATAGACGAATTAAAGTGGAAATGGATGGCGGGATTAATGAACGTAATATTGATACGGTGGTTACTTTTGGAGTTGATTATTTAGCGATTGGTTCAGCGATTTTTGATTTTAAAAAACCGATAGACAAAATTAAACTATTACAAAGAGAATTAGAAATGATTAAAAAAAACAAAAACATAAAATAAATTAATGACAGACCATTAATAACAGATTTAGTCAAATGGGTTAAATTGCTTGATTTGACCTGTTTTTTTTGCTATAATTGATTTTATATAAAAATGGTCTATAAAAGTATTAAAACTATGGCAAAATTGATTGTTGCGAATTGAAAACAGTTTCCAGATACCAAAGAACAAGCCGACAATTTTATAGAAAAATTGAGGGGTTTAATCAGTAAGCATAAACTAAACAAAGTAATTGAAAACAATAAAATTGTTATTTTACCACCCTATATTTATGCCGATAGATTAATTGATAAAGCTATTAACAATGTCGAAATTGGGTCACAAGATGTATCCAAATTCAACCAAGGTGCCTTTACTGGTGAAATTTCTAGTAAAATGTTAAAATCAATGGGCATTAAATATGTATTGGTTGGTCATTCGGAAAGACGGTTAAATTTTAATGAGAAAAACCAGGATATCAATACTAAAATTATCAATTGTTTGCACTATAATTTAAAACCTATTTTGTGTGTGGGTGAAAATGTTAGAGCTAAAAATGAAACGGCTAATAATTTCAGAATAAAAAAGATTATATTTTCACAACTGAACGAATGCTTAAAAGGAGTAAAAGACGAAGATATTAAAAATATTATCATTGCATATGAACCAATTTGAGCCATTAGCACTAATGCAAATAGTAGCGTAGCTGAAGTAGGTGATGTGGAAACGATGATGATAAATATAAGATTTTGGTTTGAAACTCGTTTTAGTAAAGAAAAAGCCGCTAATGTTAAAATATTATACGGTGGGTCGATAAACAAAGATAATATTTTAAATTTTAAATCGCTCTTTATTAATGATGGCTTCTTAATTGGTAAAGCAAGCACCAATTTAAGTGAATACATTGCAATTTTAACAAACTTAAAAAAAATTTAAATTTATAAAATATGGATTTTACAAAGAAACCTTTTAAATGATTAATGGTGGTAATTGGTTTGGCTATAGTTTTTGCGTTAGTTACTTTTGGTTTTTACCAAATGGTCAAATCAGACAATGAATCATCTCAAGGCCGAACCACAACTTTAACCGCTGAGGGTAAGGTGACGGTTATTCCGGATATTGCAAAAATTAGTTTCTCAATTGCTTTAGAAAATACATCAATTGAAAAACTTACTAATGAAAATAATCTTAAAATGCAAATGGTGATTGATTACTTGAAATCAGCTGGCATAAAAGAAAAGGACATTAAAACTACTAATTATAGTTTGTATCCTGTATATGAAGAAAAATGTTTTAATGACCATTCTGGTTTTAGAAAATGTAATAGTGAATTAACAAAATATAAATTAGATCAAGTTATTGAAGTAACGATTCGTGATTTTGCCAAAATTGATACCATTATTAGCAAAGTAGCGGAATTGGGTATTAACAATGTGTCGAATTTAGCGTTTTCAGTGGAAGATATTGAAAAAGTTCAAAATGAAGCGAAAATTCAAGCTATTCAAAAAATTATGGAAAGAGCTAATGACATTTCCAATGCCACAAAAGTTAGATTTGGACGTATTATCAATATAGCCGAAAATTATAATAATTATGCTTATAATAAACAAATCGGTTATGATACCAATGTTGCTCGTTTAGAAAGCAGTATGGCATTAGTAGCGCCAGCACCCATTGAAGCTGGATCTAAAGATATTACGGCTACAGTGTCAATAACTTTCGAAATTAAATAATCAATACTTATGGAATTACAATTACCAAAAGCGAATAAAATAAAAGGTAAAAGAGTGATTGTTCGTTTGGATTTGAATTCCCAAGAAACTGATAAAATACATTATCGTTTTTTGTCTACTCAAAAAACTATTACTTATTTACTGAAAAACAAGGCGAAAACCATTATTATTTTGACTCATTTAGGTAGACCCGAATCAGATAAACATAGCGTAAAGATTAATCAATTTGATTGTTATAATGAAAAGCTAAGTTTAAAAGTTTTTAAAAGTGTTTTGACTAAGCTTTATCATAGCAAAGTGTTTTTCTTTAAATATAGCGTATGAAGTGATCGGTTTGAAAAATATTTTCAATCAAAAAAACTACCCAGAATTATTTTATTGGAAAATATGCGTTTTTATTTGGGCGAAGACAAAAATGATACTAATTTGGCAGAGCGAATTGCTATGATGGGTGATGTTTTTATTGACGAAGCTTTTTCGGTATGTCATCGAAAAGTAGCAACCAATACCGCTATCACTAAATTATTACCAAGTTTTTTTGGGTTTAATTATTGGTTGGAAATAAAAAATTTAGATAAAATTTTGCAAAAATCGAAAAAGGATTTAGTGGTGATTATCGGCGGAGCCAAAATTAAAGATAAATCAGAAATTTTGATTAAATTTATTAAAAAAAGCAGTTATATATTGATTGGCGGTGGTATTGCTAATTCATTTATCAAGGCGGCAGGGTTTGAAGTTGGTCGATCTTATTTTGATGAAATGGCAATTCCCAATTTTACAAAATTAGATTTTAATAAAATTATTTTACCGCTTGATTTTAAAGTGTTAGAAGCCACTGGATCAACAAAATATAAAATGAACTCAGAAATCGGCACAATGGATAAAATTTTAGATTTGGGTAATTTGACGGTTCAACAATATATTAATTATATTAAGCAAGCTAAATTTGTGTTGTGAAATGGGCCACTGGGATATATTGAGGATGAAAGATTTGCCGAAGCGACTAAATTATTGTTAGAATTTATTAAAAATGATAGAAATAGAAAGTATGTTTTAGGTGGCGGGGAAACGTTAGATGCAATTGCTCAATTTGCGCCATCAATTTTTAAACAAAAAAATGTTTTTGTTTCAACAGGTGGCGGAGCAATGCTTTGGTATTTAAGTAAAAAAGTTAATAATTAGAAATGGATAATACTTTTTTTGAGAGTTTTCGAGATAATAACAGTGTATTGATTAAAAATGGACCAAAAATGAAAGAGAGAGATTTAGTGTTTGTTGATTTAGAAATGACCGGTCTAAAAATTGATCACGAAATTATAGAAATCGGATGGTTAAAAGTTGATTCGAAAACACTACAAGTCAAGGAAGAACATAATATTAAAATCAAGCCCAAGCGACTTGATTTGGCTGATAAGAAGGGGTTAGAAATTAGTGGCTACAATGAAAACGATTGACAAACAGCCGTTTCAGTTGAAGAAGCGATGAAAATATTTATTGAGCAGTGTTCAGGTTGTATTTTGTGTGGTTACAATTTTTTTTACGATTGAGCTTGATTGTATAATACTCTAAATGATTTAGGCGCCTTTAATCCACCGTTCTATTATCATAAGCTTGATATTTTGTCGATGGCTTATTTAGTGCTAAAAAATGAATCGGCTATTGAAAATTTTAGTTTAACAGATGTTTGTCAGTATCTTGATATTAAAAGAGAAAAATGTCATAACGCTTTTTATGATGCTAAATTTACTTTGGAAGTGTATAAAAAATTGTGTGAACGTTTTTAAAAATTTAATATTAATATGACAAAAAGTGGAGAAGAAAAACATTGATTATTTTGAAACCCGAAGCAATTGAAGCTAATGTTTGTGAAGAAATAATTAATGATTTTTTGAAAAATGATTTTAAAATTGTTAAAATTCAAGAAATCGTATGTGATCGTGATGCTATTACTCGTTTTTGTAATGGTAATTATACCAACATTCATATAAAATGAAAAATCGAGCATTTGGCCAACAAGAAAATGATAGCGATGATTGTGTCAAGAGACAATGCGATGGCTATGGCTAGGAAACTTATTGGCGATACCAATCCGGCTAAGGCCGAAGAAGGAACATTACGAAAGAAATATTCAAAAGATTCTTTTGAAAAAGCTGATCGGGAAGAAAGAGATGTATACAATATGATACATGCTTCGGATAGTCAAGAAGAGTTTGAAAGAGAAGTCAAGGTTTTAAAAATAATGAGGGGAGTTGATTAAATATAATATTATGCAAAAAGTCATAAAGGTTTTTACTGATGGTGGATCACGTAACAATCCCGGGCAAGCCGCGGTGGGAGTAGTGATTAATGACCATAAATTTAAGAAAGCAATTGGCATTAGAACCAATAACGAAGCTGAATACGAAGCGGTTATTTTGGCACTAAAGAAATTAAAAGAACTATTTTCACAAGATGAAATTGCCAAATCAGAAGTTAATTTTTATTTGGATTCAGAATTAGTGTGCAAACAAATAAAACGGGAATATAAAGTGAAAGATGAAAAATTAGCCAAGCTTTTCTTAAAAGTATACAATCTAACATTAACTATTCCCAATATTAAGTTTCATCATATTTTGAGAGTCAAAAACCAAGAAGCTGATAAATTAGTAAATGAAGCTCTGGATGAGCAAGAGGGTAAGATTTAATAATGGCATACAAAATTATACGTTCAAAAAGAAAAACCATTTCTTTAATAATTAATGATACTGCCGATTTGATAGTCAGAGCGCCAATGCGAATTACCAATGAATATGTTTTAGAACTTATTGTCAAAAAACAAAAATGAATTTTAAAGAAACAAAGAGAAGTTTTGAACCGAAGAAAAATTAAAAATCAAGAATTTATTGATGGTGAGAAGTTTTGGTATTTAGGTAATAATTATGAACTAAAGAGAGGAGAATACCAAGAAATAACGTTAGACAGATATCTTTTTTTGCCTAATAAATATACAAAAAAAGAATTAAAAATGCTTACACAATGATATCAAAAAGAAGCTTTAGAAATATTTTTTGACAGAATAAGAGTTTATAGCGAAATAACTGGCTGAAAATGTAACAAATTACAATTATCAAATGCCAAAAAGCAATGGGGCGTTTGTGATAATAGCAATAACATCAAATTGAATTGAAGGTTAATAATGGCGCCATTAACAATTATTGATTATGTGGTTATCCATGAATTAGCTCATACGGTTGAGCCCAATCATTCAAAAAGGTTCTGAGAAAAAGTAGCGGGTATTATGCCGGATTATAAAATAAAAAGGCAGTGGTTAAAAGATAATAGCAAATATTTAAATATTGAATAATGGATGAATTATTATCAACCTTAAAAAAATGAAGAAAGGAAGTCGCTGATCGAGAAGGGATAGAACTGTTTCGAGTTGTGGCTAATAAAACTTTAGAAGAAATTGCTGAAAAGAAACCAAAAACTAAAGAAGATTTTTTAAAAATAAATGGTATCAAAGAAAAGAAATTTGATAAATATGGCTATGAGCTATTAAAGATTATTAATGATGAAAAAGAAATCAAGGAAAATATAACAGGAGAAGATCGGGTTTATACTATTAATGAATATTTAGGCTTTTTGAATAGAGAATTTTTTAAATATCATTCAAGAGTGAAGGGGGAAATTAGTAGTTTTAAAATTCAAGGTAGCGCCATATATTTTTCTTTAAAAGATTCAGTCAAGGAAGGAGTGTTAGATTGTTTTATGTGATGGCGCAATTATGAAATATGCGCGCTTGAAATTGAGGTTGGTATGGAGGTTATCGTGGAGGGTATGCCTAATATATATGTTCCTAATGGCCGGTTCAATTTTAGTGTTAATACCATTGAATTGGTAGGCGAAGGAGCGTTAAAATTAGCTTATGATAAATTGAAAAAGAAGTTGACAGCTGAGGGCTTGTTGGCAGTGGAAAGAAAAAAAACAATACCAGAATTACCAGAAAAAATAGGATTAATTACTTCGGAAACGGGAGCAGTAATTCATGATTTTTTAACTAATATTGGAAAATATGGATTTAAAATTAAATTTTTTAATTCAAGAGTTGAGGGGCAATTAGCCATCAAAGATTTATTAAAAGCTATCGAATATTTTAAAAACCAGGATATTGATGTTTTAGTAATTATTCGAGGTGGGGGAAGTTTTGAAAGTTTGCAAGCTTTTAATAATGAAGTGTTAGTTCGGAAGATTGCTGAATTTGAAAAACCAGTTATTTGTGGTATTGGTCATGACAAAGACATACCGTTGAGTGCTTTGGCAGCTGATTTATTGGTTTCAACGCCAACGGCAGTGACGACGGTGTTGAATAGGTCTTGAGAAACATTAATTAATGATTTAAGTGTTTACCAAAATACTTTGGTAGCTGAATTTGAGAGTGTTTTAGAAAAGCAGAATTATTCATTGCAAACTTTGATGGCAAGTTTGTTAAAAATTTTTGACTATATGTATAATTTTTTTGAGAATTTAAAACATATGACTCAGAATTATTTAATAAAAATTGAATATGAGATTAAAGACGCTAAACAATTGTTAAAAGATAGTTTAAAAAATATTATTATTAAATGGGAGGAAATAATAAGAAGTAACGAAAAATATTTAGAAAATATTGATAACAGTTTAAAACTTTATGATCCGACAAGACAATTGAAATTAGGGTATAGCATTGTTAAAAAACAAGGCAAAGTGTTGAAGAGTAAAAAGCAGGCAAAATTAGCTGACGAGTTAGAAATATTGTTAGTGGATGGAACCATTAATACTAAAATTAATAAGATAAATTAAAATCAAAATTATGGCTAAAAATAATTTAAAGGATTCAATAAAACGATTAAAAGAAATCGTTGAATGATTTGAAAAACAAAAAGAAATAGATATTGAACTGGGGTTAGAGAAGGTAAAAGAGGGCGCTAATTTAATTAAAGAAAGCAAAGAACAACTAAAAGATATTGAAAACGAGTTTGAAAAAGTTAAAAAGAGCTTAGTAGACGAGGAATAAATGGGAGATTAATCTCCTAAGATTTTGGGTTTTAAAGTTACTAAATCCTGGGGTTTTATAGTTGCAATTATTTTGGTTTTTTGCTATAATTAAGATATTAAATAAAAGGATTAAGCTTGCAAATATGAACGTTTTTCAATATTTCGCGCAATTAAAATTTTTGGACGATCCAAAAATTTTATTGCCGATTTTGGCTTGGATTGTAATTTGAAAAGGAATGGCATTGTGAAAAGCTGCTCAAAGAAAAGAATCTTTATGGTTTTGGCTATTAATGGTAATTAACACCTTGGGAATATTAGAAATATGTTATATTTTTGTTTTTTCACATTCCGACATTAATTTTAAAAATTTAACAACAAAATTTATAAAAAAGTCAGATAACCAAACTCTCGAAGATAAAGAGACGGTTATCGAACCAATCAAAGAAAATCAAGAAAATAAATAAAACATTTTTGGTCAATATTTTAAGAAACATTAAACGATCAACTATGAACAATAAATCTATTAGCGTTACATTAAAATTAATATTGTTAGTTTTGACTATCAATATTTTTTTGGTAGCCAATGATGTGTATTTTCCAAAGGTGAGTGAGGCCATGAACCAAGAACTAATCAAAAAATTATTTGTGTGGCCATTGAACCAAATTCCAACGATTCAAACATCAATTATCAAAACTGAAAATCAGGATAGTAAGGTTTCATTAAATAATTTATTACCTGAGAAAACCGATGAAAAAATTATTTATGATGAAAAGATTGATTATGAACAGCGAATTATAAATGTTGTTAAGCAAGCTGATCAATCGGTGGTAAGCATTGTGGCCAATAAATATTTACCAGTGGCTGATGTGCATATACTTAATCCGTTTGATATGTTCGGAGAAGATTTATTTAATCCTTTTGGTTTTAATTTTGAGATTAGAGATTATCAACAACAACCTCAAGGCGATCAACAATATGAAAAACAAGAAGTAGCTTCGGGTAGTGGTTTTGTAATTACAAGCGATGGTTACATTGTAACGAATAAACACGTTATCGCTGATAGCAAAGCCGAATATACAGTTTTTTTAAACGATGGCTCTAAATATAATGCTAAAATTATTGCTCAGGATCCAGTTGAAGATTTTGCTTTAATTAAAATTGATGCGAATAATTTGAAACCATTGTCATTGGGCGATTCAAGTAAATTGCAATTAGGGCAAACTGTAATCGCTATTGGTAACGCTTTGGGTGAGTTTCAGAATACAATTAGTGTTGGTGTTATTTCGGGACTTAATCGAAGTATTATGGCTAGTGGTGGTGGTATAGCAGCGGAAAAGCTAAATGATTTATTACAAACTGACGCGGCAATTAATCGTGGTAATTCTGGTGGGCCACTCTTAAGTTTGGATGGTAAGGTTATTGGTATGAATACTGCAGTTGTGGCCTCGGCTCAAAATATCGGTTTTGCTATTCCTATTAATAAAATTCGTGGCACTATTGAGCAAGCAATAAAAACTGGCAAAATTACTGTGCCATATATGGGTGTTTATTTTATACAACTTGATAAAACCCTAGCAGAAGCTAAGAAATTAGATGTTGATTATGGAGCATTGTTAGAAGCCGAAAAGGATATTAAGGCGGTTATAAAAGATTCGCCAGCTGAAAAAGCTGGACTTAAGGATGGTGACATTATACTATCAGTTAATAAAATAAAAATTACGGCTAAAACCCCCTTAGCGACAGTAGTTAGAAACTATAAACCAGGAGATGTGATTGTATTAGAGGTTAAACGGGGTAAAGAAATTTTAAAT
The DNA here is from genome assembly GCA_022705625.1 of Patescibacteria group bacterium. Classification (GTDB taxonomy): domain Bacteria; phylum Patescibacteriota; class Minisyncoccia; order UBA6257; family JAKLIH01; genus JAKLIH01. The sequence continues at coordinate 1,974 of JAKJEE010000018.1, read as the reverse complement.
ATTAATTTGACATTAGGTGAAAAATAACAACCCAATGCTTTAATTTCCTAATACTCTAAAATTACTATATTAACCCCCTCCTTTAAAATTTTTTCAAAATTTCTAAAGGAGGAGATAAACCAACAATTTAATAAATAACTCTAATTTTAAGAATTAAAATGGTTCTTAAAAGAGGGGGGTAGCCCCCAGCTTTTAGAGACCATAGCACCCGAAGGGTGCAAATAGTATAACTAAAATAGGGAAAATTATTTTAAGCCAACAATTTAATAAATAACTCTAATTTTAAGAATTAAAATGGTTCTTAAAAGAGGGGGGTAAAAACTAAAATGATGCGACCAAAATTCAATATGAAAGCTCAAGAAGCTTTAGAGCAAGCTCAACAAATCATTAATGATTATAATCATGGTGAATTAAAAGCTGTTCATTTGTTGTTATCATTACTTCTTCAAAGCGATAGTTTGGTAGAAGTGGTTTTAGATAAAATGAATATTAATGTTGATAATATTATAAAAGCAGTTGAAAATAAATTAAACGCAATTCCAAGAATGGTAGTTGAAGAACAAAATTTTGGTCAGGTGTTGTTATCCCAAGAAGTCATTAATATTTTTGAAAAATCAGAAAAATTGAGTCGCGAAGAAAAAGAAGAGTATATTTCCGCTGAGCATTTATTTATGGGGTTGATAGATGTGCCCAGCGATGCTAAAACTATTTTGCAAAGTTTTAATATTTATTTAGACCAATTTAAAACTATTTTGGCAGAAGTTAGAAAAACTATACCAGTTGATGGCGAAAAAGGCAATGTGAGTTATAAGGTTTTGGAAAAATATAGTCAAAATCTTACGGAGCTAGCCAGATTAGATAAATTAGATCCATTGATTGGTCGTGAAATAGAGCTTGAAAGAATAATGCAAATATTATCCCGACGTTTGAAAAATAACCCAGTTTTATTGGGTGAACCAGGGGTTGGTAAAACAGCGATTGTCGAAGGATTAGCACAAAGAATAATTAAAAAAGAAGTGCCGGATAATCTTAAGAATAAAGAAATATTGTCATTGGATATTGGAGCTATGATTGCGGGCACAAAATTTAGAGGTGAATTCGAAGAAAGGTTGAAAAACGTTTTGAAAGAAATAAAACAAAATGAAGATAAATATATTATTTTTATTGATGAATTGCAAACTATTGTTGGTGCCGGGTCATCAGAAGGTTCAATTGATGCCTCTAATTTATTAAAACCAGCTTTGTCACGAGGTGAAATGCGTTTAATTGGCGCAACAACTTATCGTGATTATCGAGATTCAATTGAAAGGGATCCAGCATTGGAACGCCGTTTTCAGCCAGTGACAATTGAAGAACCTTCGATTGAAGATGCCATTACAATTTTGCGAGGTCTCAAAAGTAAATATGAAGTTTATCACGGTGTGCGTATTTCGGATGATGCCATTAAAGCGGCAGTTAATTTATCATCAAGATACATTCCAGAGCGATTTTTACCAGATAAAGCGATTGATTTAATTGATGAAGCTGGTTCGAGTTTGAAATTACAAATGAATAGCACGCCAACGGAGATTGCGATTATTCAAAAAAAGATAAGAGTTTTAGAAATTGAATACGAAGCTATTAAAAAGGAAGAGGGTATAAATTTTAAAAAACGAGTTAAAGAAATTACTAAAGAATTAAAGAATTTAAAATCGTCAGAAAAAACTTTATTAGAAAAATGAAACATTGAGAAAAGTTCAGTGACAGATGTGCATGAATTAAAAAAACAAATAAATAACTTAGAAAAAGAAGCAGAAAAATTTGAGAATGAAGGTAATTTAGAAAAAGTTGCGGAAATTATGTATGGCCAGATTCCATCAATCGAGAAAGAGGTCAAAAAATTAGAAAAATTATCTAAACAGAAAATTCAATCTCAATTTATTAAAGAGGAGATTGATGCTTATGATATATCAAAAATTATTGCCAAATGGACTG
>JAKJEE010000035.1 GCA_022705625.1 Patescibacteria group bacterium | reverse complement strand
ATCAAGAAATTAGCAAAGCCAATATCAATGCCATCAAACCCAATGATGAAGTAATGGCCATTGTTCAAAATTGAGTATGTCCAGCCAAAGGTATTTATGCTTTAAAAATATTTGTGGATAGTTCAAACCTTTGAACAGAAAGTAATAAATTTAATAATGCAATTGTCGTGCCAATTAATTGTGGTAATGTTCAACAAGCGGATTTTAAATATATCTGTAACCAAACAACTTTCAAATGTGAAATTAATGATAAAGAAGGGAAAATGTTATTAACTGAATGTGAAAAAGAATGCATAGCTAAAAAAGAATTACCTGATTTGATTGTTGAAAAATTTGAAGCTGAAAACACAAAACTTAAAATTGATGAAGTAACTAAAATTATTATAGTTGAGAAAAATGTTGGTAAAGGAAAAGCTGATTATCATCGTGGTAATATTACTTTTGGCGACACGATTAAAGAAGTCGATTTATCATCGCTTGAGCCCAATGCAACCAATACTTTTAACCAGGTAACTTTTAAATGTAATTCGATCGGAACTTTTAAACTATTTTTTGCTGTTGACACTAAAAATACAGTTCAAGAAACCGAAGAAGATAACAATATAAAAGAAATGGAAATAACCTGTATTAAAAATGCTGAGGAAGAAGATGATAATAAAAAACAGGAAGAACAAAAAGAAGAGGAAGAAAGAAAGAGACAACAAGAGCGGTTAGCTGATGAAGATGAGAAAAATCCATCGGCCGATGCTGGCGAAAAAAATCCACCAACTGAAGAAAATCCTGAAGATCAATTTCCGAAAGGCAAACCGTTTACTTTTAAAAGTACTAAACCTGATAAAGTTGTTAAACTAAAATCTGGTGGGTTATCGGTGTCAATGTTTAATTTAATACCAGTGGATTGTTACAATTGTCCGCTTAAGCGTTGTGGAGCTGGTAAATGTGGTGGTTACATTACTAAGACAGTAAACAAATATGGTTTTGAAGCTAATATTGCTTGTGCAGGTGACGCTTGCATTGACTCGAGAGGAAATCATTTATCGTTTTATCGAGAAAGCCCTCATAAAGTATCCATTACTCATAATGAATTTAATGAAAACAATAAATATAATAAAAATATAACCGATTGTAAAGTTGATATGGGTGATGGCAAAATTTATGACTGTTCGTTTGACGGTCAAGGGTTAGATACAGAAGAAGCTAATGGTAGAAATATTACTATTAATCATACCTATTTAAATAGCACTAATTTACCAGTCGAATTTTGTCCTAAACTAATTTTATCGGATGGAAAAGATACATTAGAAACAGCTTTACATAATGGTTTTTGTGATGGTGTTTGTCCAGAAGGTAGTGAAACCAGAACGGGTTGCATTGTGATTTATCCAGAAGGGTGAGGATTTCAAGACAAAGATAGAGATTGTCCGAATGAAAGAGTAGCAAGCTTTACGGCTAAACCAAATCCCGGTAAAATTGGATCAGATGGTTCAGGTCAAAAAATAATTTTCTCGTTTGAAAATACTGGTATTAAAGATGGCGAGAAAAGTTATTGTAAAATTTATTTTGATAATTCAACTCGCAGTCATTATAATATTTTTGACTGTTCGCGAACTGGAACTTTTGAGCATACTTATAAATATGCTGGTCAATATACTCCTTCATTTTCGATTGATTGTAAAAAAGATTTTGCATCTAGCCAACAGCATTTAACCGATGTTTCGGATAGGATACTTAATATAAAAAATGCTGATGATACCAATTCGACCAATACAGTTGATTGAGGCGATGGTGAAAGTAAACCAGGTGAAGATGTAAACGTTGGACAGTGTAATAATGAATGATGTTATGTTTGTGACCCTACAAAAGTTTTGCTTAATCAATGCTCGTTTATGAGCAGGGAAGAATATAGTAGATCGATTAATAATCAATTAAAAAGATTTAATGATGGATTATTGTGTCGATCTAAAGATTCACCATGTTTTGCAAAATATGAATGTAATAGTAACGACAAACTATGTCATGTTGTAGCCAAAAACACACCTAATGCTTATGAAAGCTATAGTGAATGTTCGGAAAAATGCGGGTCGGTGTATTTATCGCAAACAACAACTCAAATAGTTGATCCAAAATTAAATAATTTGTCAATAGCCAAAATGGAAACCAATAATTTAGTGGCCATAAAAGAATGATTTACAAATATAGTTAGTGATGTTTTGGGTGACAAAAAGACGAGTTTAAACACTACTATTCAACCCAATAGCATTACTAACAATAATTTAAATTGAAATTTTGATTCATCTAATTTAAAATATAATAACGATTCTTTAGTTAATAGCACGTTAGATTTATCAAAAAATATTTCTGATAGTGTAATCGATTGGAACTTTACTAGTTTAAACGGCAATGTGACTGAAGGAAATCAACGTTACAATTATGATATTGCTTTAGGAACTTGTGTGCCGGATGCTGGCGGGGCTTATACTAGTAAAACAAAATGCATTGATAGTTATTCAAACAATTTTGATTTTATCACTGATCAAACTTTTGATTTTTCTGACTTAGAATTTGATAGTTTGAATTTTATAAATAATAGTGGTGATTATCAAACTAAAGATATATATTATTCTCCATATATCTCACCATCAATAGAATCATTAACGTTACCAATGATTAGTACCAGTGTGTCAAAAACATTTAAGTGTGATGGCTCGACCGGTTATTGTAGTGATAAATCTAACTTAACGGGCAAAGAATATAGTAGTGAAAGTGAATGTAATAAATATTGTTATAAAACATCCGTTGTGAATCAAACAACTAATCAACAATGAAATTACGATTATTCTAATTTTCAATTTAATCAATCAAACTAAATAAAATAATATGTTAAGAAGAAAAATAATTTTAAGTGGTAGTATAATTGGTCTAGCGACATTGTTGGTTGGTTTAACTATGGCCAGTGCTAGCACTTGTCCGTTTAATCGAGAATTGGTTTTGGGTAATGAAAATGAGCAAGTGGGTACATTGCAGACCTTTATGAAAAATACCATCAA
>JAKJEE010000017.1 GCA_022705625.1 Patescibacteria group bacterium | reverse complement strand
CTTTGGATATTGCTCGCCCCCACATTAACTTTACTGGATACATAATATAATTTGTTTAAAATGTTTATAGCCCTTAACTAATATTACCGTTCTAATGTAAAGTTAGTGTGGGGGACATTTGACTTTTGACTTTTATTATATATATCGTATGCTGCTACTGCTCCTTGACTACAAGCATTAATAATCTGTTTAAAATCACCGTTGATATTAGTAATATCTCCAGCCGCTCAAACTCCTTCAACATTAGTTTTCAAAAAATTGTCCACCTTAATAAACCCTTGACTATCTACTGCAACTTGTAAATCATTAATTATCGCTGAATTTGGAGCTCCACCAATCTCAATAAAAACACCATCCATCTCAATCTCTTTTTGACCATTAAAATTTTCTTTTAAAATTACTCTGTTCACAAATTTATCTCCCTGAATTTCAACAATTTCGTTATTTTTAATTAATGTATAATTATTTAATTTCTCTAATTTTTCAATTGTGTCCGGAGCAGTTTTAAGCTCATCTTTCCTAATAATTTGATAAACGTGTTTCGCTATTGGCGCCAGCAATAACACCGCCATTGATGCACCATCGCCACTACCAACCACTATCGTATTTTTATCTTTATAAAAAACGGCATCGCAAATTGCACAATAATGCACACCCTTACCTATAAATTTGTCCTCGCCTTTAGCATTTAATTTTCTTCTGAATGTTCCTAAAGCAATTAAAATATTCTGACTATTCAAAACCTTACCATTTCGTAAATAAACATTAAAAATATCTTTAAGCTTTTCAACCTTAACAATTTGATCTTCAATCACTGTATAATTTATAGCTTCAATATGTTTTTTCATATTGTTAATTAATTCAATGCCACTAATCTCTGGATAAGAAGTAAAATTAGTTATTTTATGTGGATACATTACTGTGCCACCAAATATTTCACCCACCATAATTGATTTTAAATTATATCTTTCCGCATAAATGGCCGCTGACACACCAGCTGGACCACTACCTAATATTATTAAATCATATATTTCATTTTCCATGATATCTTTTTAAATATTATTATGAGCCATTTGCAGGAATCGAACCTGCGTTGGTAGTTTACGAAACTACTGTTTTACCACTAAACTAAAATGGCATATTTTTTTATTTAATTTTTGATTTTCAGATTGGCTAGCCCCCACACCCAGAAATCCTATTAAAACACGAAGAGTTTTAAATTAAATTTTGCTTCGTTAAACAATATATTAAAATAATTATTTCTTCGCGAGTAATAAACATACTATTAATTTTATAGAGGCAAAATTAGGGTTTCTGGGTGTGGGGGAGCGAGTGAGGAGAATCGAACTCCCGTCTCAACCTTGGGAAGGTTATGTTCTGCCACTGAACCACACTCGCAAATCAATTCTTTTTATAAATTTTGTCATCAAATTTTAATTTTTTCTAAAAGATTGCTTGATTTAGTTACCTGTTCGCTCTTTGGCTCAGTAGTAGTTGAACTTAAAATTACCGCCGTTTCCCCTGCTTTTTTATAACCATAGTTCATACGGGCCTCTTTTTCTAATTCTTCTTCTTTAGCTGAGTCAAAAATACCTTTTTTTAAATTTTGATTGTCAGCTTCTAAATAAGCCATCTCTTTATTTAAAATATCTAATTGCATTTCTAACGCTTTTTTACGCTTATTAATATTTTGAAAAATCAAATAAAATACACCATAAATTAGTGCTATCACTAAACCAATCAATACAATTGTTTTTATTCATTTATTTTTGAACATAAATATAAATAAATTTTAATCTTTTTTATTTAAAAATAATTTATGATATACTTCCGGCGGGATATTTACAGTACCGATTGATGCTAATCTTTTCTTTCCTCGTTGTTGTTTTTTTCATAATTTCATTTTACGAGTTCGATCACCACCATATAAATAACCCGTTACATCTTTTTTGAGGGCTGGAATAGTTTCACGCGATATAATTAATCCATCACGAGCAACTTGAATCGCTAAGGCAAAGTTTTGAGGTGGAATAATTTCTTTTAATCTCGCCGTTAATTTTTTCGCTTCCCTTTCAACTCTTGCTGCTGGCACAATAAAAGATAAACTTTCTTCTTTTTCGTGATGAACCAAAACATCTAATTTTTGCACATCGGTTTCTCGATAATCCAGAATTTCATAAATCATCGATGCAAACCCTTGACTGGCTGACTTTAAACTATCATATAAATCCAAAATCAATTCTGATAATGGTAATTCATAGGTAATCAAAATTAAATCACTTTGTAATGTTTCGAGATGAGTTTGAGTGGCTCGAAAATTCGGCATCAAACTGATAATTGAATTTAAATATTTGCTAGGTGTAAGAATTTTAAGCTCAACATATGGCTCTTTGATTAATTTAATTTGATTATTTTCTGGAAAATCATTAGGTTTATTAACAAAAATCTCTTTATCGTTAAGCAAAATAATTTTATAAGGCACCATTGGTATAGTAGTAATTAAGTTCAGGCCATATTCACGCTGTAGTCTCAAGGTGATAATTTCGTAATGCAAAATTCCTAAAAACCCCAATCGAAAACCTCGACCTAAGGCCTCATTGGCTTCTGGCTCGTATGTAAATGATGCATCATTTAGTTTCAATTTGGCTAATGATTTAGCAAACAGTTCAAACTCATCATTGCTTTCTGGATAAAAACCCGAAAAAACCATTGGCTGTGGTTCTTTATAACCCGCTAAGGGCTCTACCAATTGATTATCATCAATATATTTTTTTAAGGTAATCGTATCGCCAACTTTTACTAACCCTGGATCTTTTAACCCCGTAGCAATTCAGCCAATTTCACCTGATTTTAAATTATTTGTTACTATCAAGTCGGGTTTAAATATACCACACTCAATTACTTTTGATTTTTCTTTTTGCATCAACAAATAAATATCATCATTATTTTTGACTTCGCCATCAAACACTCTAACATATGCCAACACTCCTCGGTAAGGATCAAATTTGGAATCAAAGATTAAAGCTCGCAGTGGCTTATCATTGGAAATTTTGGGTGGTTCAACATATTCAATTACTTTTTTAAGTAATTCATCAACGCCTTCACCGGTTTTAGCCGAAACCATAAAAATATCTTTTTCTTCGATGTTTAAAATTCTTGAAACATCTTTTTTAATTTCGTCACGGTTAAAAGCCGTTAAATCAATTTTATTTAAACAACCAATAATTTTTAAACCTTGTTTTTGAGCCAAATATAAATTGGCTAATGTTTGAGCTTGAACCCCTTGAGTTACATCCACCAATAAAATTGCTCCCTCTACGGCTTTTAATGCTCTGGATACTTCATAATTAAAATCGGCATGACCGGGAGTATCAATCAAATTCAAAATATATTCTGTGTCATTTAATTTATATTTCATTTGACAAGGATGCATTTTAATCGTAATCCCTTTTTCTTTTTCCAAAGACATTTTATCTAAAAATTGATTTTCTAACTTTGATTTGGAAATGGTATTGGTAATTTCTAAAAATCGATCCGCTAAAGTAGATTTGCCATGATCAATGTGAGCAATAATCACAAAATTTCTTATATTAGACATTACAATCTTTTAAATTTTTTTAAAATAATACTGGTCAAAACATTGATTTCTTCAAATTTTAGTCATTTAGCCAACGATATATAGGTTACAAATATAAACACCATTGGCAGTAAAATATTTACCAGCATATCGCCTACCAGCGATGTAATTACTAAGCCATTTGACCACTGACTAACGAGTAAGCCAATTATACCAGATAAAACCGCAATTGACAAATTATTCATAAACTTGATAACCATCGGTCAAATATTAATTTTTAACTTTTTAATAATTTGACGCATCATAATTAAACAATAAATACTATTAGCTACTACCATCGAAAAAACTATACCCGGTAAATCAAAAGTTTTATACAGGCTGGCAATCATTATTGTGCCAATTAAATAAGCAACAAAACTAGCTATCAACGGTGTTTTAGTATCTTCCCAAGAAAATAGCGTATCTAAATTGAGTAATAACAACGCCGAAAAAATAATACCAAAAGTCATAATATGTAAAATATTGGCCACCGATTGAGTAGCTGATAAACTAAAATTTCCATAATATAACAATATTTTTACCACTGGATACTTCAAAACCAATAAGCTCGATGTCACTAACAACATAACAAAATTGATTTGCTGTAAACTTTTGATATACAAATCTTTGACTCCCTCCATATTATTTTGATGATACATTCCTGATAAAGCTGGAAAAGCAGCGGTAGCAATCGATACTGCAAATACTGTTTGCGGTAAATCTTGAAAAGAATTGGCTAAATTAAAAATACCCAATTTGCCGGCTGATAAAAATGAAATAAAATAACTAACTACAAAAAGAAAAATTTGAATGTTAATAACACTTAAAGTTCTTGGCAAAATTAAAGAAGAAAATTCTCTAAAATATTTTTTCATTTTTGTTATTGATACTCTGCCCAATTTAATATCAATCAATTTCATCGGCACAAATTTTACTATTAAGTTCAATATTGCTCCTAACACTACGCCATAAGCCAAACCCATCATACCCAATCGTGGATAAAGAAATACTATTCCCAAAATAATACCTAAATTATATAAAAGTGGCGCCAATGCAAAGGAAAGCACAAAATTATGAACTAGCAATATATTCCCTAAAATAGCCGAAAAACCTAAAATAATTGGCTGTAACATCATAACTCTTGTCATACTAACAATCGTAAGCTTCGCATTCGTATCTAACCCTTTAAATAAAAAACCAATCACCGGTGTGGCAAAAATAGCGAGCAACACCCCAAAAATTAAACTAGTAATTAACACTAAATTAATAATGGCATTAACAAAATCATTAACTTCGTCTTTCTGAGTATGAATATATTTTGATAACAACGGAATAAAACCAGCCGTAATCGCTCCCATTATAAAAATATTAAAAATAAAATCGGGAATTCGAAACGAAGCATAGTAAATATCAATATTTCGACTAGCCCCTAAATAGCTAGCCAATAAACTATTTCGCAAAATTCCTAACAAACTACTTAATAAAGTGAAAATACCAATCAACACCGCTGATTTTTCAACTGTTTTGGTTTGTCGGCTAAGAAATATCATATTAATCTAATTTTATTTCAATTAATTTATCACTATCAATATAAATATTTTTTACTATCACGTTTTGACCATTATTGTCACTTGGATAATTAATTTCAACATTTAATAAATAATCTACATTGGGTTGCTTCTGAACAAACAAGCGGTAAATTTTTTCTTCTTTATCAACTTGGTAATTTGATTGTCAATTCATTTCGATATTTTTTGATTGGTTACTATTAGTAACAACCCAACCGCCGATAGTCATAAAATCATTATTTTCATAAACTCTCACGTCATCTTCAGCTAAATAAGCTGTTTTAGTGTTTATGGTTTCAATCTTGGGATCAGTTACAAATCCATGTTTAGTATAATCAACACTACTCGTTTTCGGCGCTCCCACTCTACTTGGAAATTTAGCTTCTGATAACTTAATGTCTTTATTAAATAAAATCTGAAAATAAGAATAAACTGTATCTTTTATTTTAGTGCTATTTTTGTTTTCTACTTTGACAATTGCGCTATTAGCCAATTTATAATCATCGTCCAAAATAACTTTTAAATTTACCTTAAAAACTAAGTTATTATCAATTGCTTTATCTAAAATATTACTTTTGGTAATTGCGAAATAGTCAGTTTTTTCTTTTTGAGACGGTGTGTTATTATATTTTAGATCTTTTAAAGTTTGCATTATGCCTTGTGAAGCATAGAGTTGCAATTTTTTACTGCTAATATAATTATATAAATTAAATATAAAATATTGTCAATTATCTACATTTTTATAATTAGTCACAAACACTTTCGAAAAATCATTTCAAAACAACGATAATTTTTCTGAATTTAATGTCAAATCTTTGTTGTTTTTATAGGCTGTTAAGTTAATTAAGAAACTCTCTATTTCGTTAGCAGTAATTACTATTGGAGTATCATCAATTGTAAAATCAATTGGTCGCATATTTTTCATAAGCATCTCAAATATTGAAATATTTACTGCTATTACGCCATTAAACTGATTTTTAGTTGGATAATATTTTAATGCCAAATTAGCTGAGTCATTAAAATCAAAAAATCAACCCAAATCTTCATAAATTCAAATGGTCTTTTTAGTTCTTATTTCCTCTGGCGGTATTAATTTATCTACCATTGCGGCAGTAATATTGGAAACAAAATCTATATCTGAAAAGCTACATTTATATTCTTGACAAGTTAAAATTAAATAGTATATTCATTTACCACCGCTTTGATTTAAATTACGATTATTTTGGACTAGTACCAATGTGGTTGCTGTTTTTTTAGCCCCCATAAAATTATCAATTACTTCAAAAAATTTATAGGCCAGCTGGATATTTTGTTCAAGATCATCAAAATATTTGGTATCAACTTTTTGATTATCAATTATCGCTTTTATTGTTTCATTTTTAGCGCTTAGTAATAAGTTTAATTCTAAAATATTTGATCTCAATTTTGCAACCGTCTCCTGAGTTTTCGTCGGGTCTTTAATAATCATATCGCTGTTAAACAAGTCATTATTTAATAGATAAAAAGTATTGAGTTTGGTGTTAAAATCATTAAACCACCATAAAGCATCACTCACTTCATTTGAAAATGGTGATCCTTTTAGTATATTCGTCTTTACAAAGATATTATTGTAAATTTTATGATTTTTGGTTTTCAAATAATTTGAATGTTTAATCAACGTATAATTTTTATTTAAAAAATCTTTTACATTGTTGTCATTCATCAATTCCAAACTACCATTAAAATTATTAATTACAGTTTGTAATTCGTAATAAATGTCTTTATTCAGCCGTAAGGATTTGTAGTAGTAATAATAATTATAAGCTAAAATGGATAGCAAAAATATTAATAACGACAAAATCATTATCTTTATGATCTTTTTCATCATAATCAAAATTTAATCAATAGTTGTTATAGATTCATTGTACTAAATAAGCAAGAAATAGTCAAGAAAATAAATGTTTTATTCATTAAAAAAGGATCTTTCGATCCTTTTTAAGTTAAACCTATAAGCCGAGTTCTGTACTTCGTGAGAAGCGATGATTATTTATCTGTACAAAACGTTACCGTTTTGTATCAAGCGAGATACCGATTCTTTTGGAATCATTCTCTTGCTCCCACCAAGGATTTAGCCGTTTCACCACTATATTGCTATAGTGCTAATCCAAATGGATTGATTAATCTTTTCAAATTAATCCGTCTCTGCTCGCACCTCTAAATTAGCAAGATTTTAATCGTTACCAATTAAAATATATAAGCTAATTCGATGGATATTCACCATTGGTATTTTGATGGCTAATAAAATTAACCAAAAGAGAGCTCGGACTTTCCTCCCCTATAATAAAGCTAAAATAGCCTATTAAAGAAAGCTTTTTTAAAAAATAGCCAAAAATTTTAAAAAATTTAAAGGGGCAATCATCCGGTTTAACTATTAGCCATTTTACCATATTTTTGATCTAATGTCAAAAACAGCCCGATTGGGCTGTTTTTGAAAATGTATTCTACTTAACAGTGCAAGTAATGGTCTTTTTTTCATTAGTTCATCCACTATACGATTCAGCATAAGTTACCACCACGCTTGCTGAAGAAGGGCTCGATACATTTATTCTACATGAAGACAAAGTAATTGGTTTGGGTTGATCGTTAACTGTTCATAAACAATCATAATCGTATTTACTTTCACTTTTACCGTAAAGTGTAACATCACATATTGAGCTATCGCAAATACATGATCCCGATAAACTATCACTTTTTGTTGGCTTTGAAGATGGCGGTACACTACCACCATCAGAAGATTCAACAACGCTAACATTGCAATTTGCTGTTGCTGTTTTTGTTGAATCGTCACCACAACTTACTTTAACGCTTTTTGAATAGCTACCTGCACTAGACCATGAAGTACTACAAGTTGAGCTGCTAGAGCTACACCCTGAACTTACATTAATTCACTCATATTTTAATGTACTACATTTTCCTGTTTCAAATCCAGTTTTATCAACATTAATTGTAAATTTTACTAGTGATCCTTTTGTAACTGAAGTTTTGTCTGGTGTACAAGATGCAGTAATACCAGAATATCCTTTTCTAAAAGCATGGATATAACATTGAATCTCTTTAGAATAGGAACTAAAACCTTCTTTGTCACAAATAATCTCAGTCGATATATTAGTTAGAATATCACCTGGCTGAGTGTTTGAACTAACTAATCCAGATTTTGCAAAACATTTCGTTTTGGTACCTTCCACACCAGATCATTTGTATTTGTATTGAGATGAATCACACACACCATTTACATCCATCGTATAATTTGTAAAACATATATTGCCAGTTAGATTACTTAGATCCAAATTAGTGCTACAACTCGTATCACTTCAACTTGGATATTTTGTACCACCACTACTACCCGATCCAGCATTCGCAACAATCACCGTAAAGGTCGGACAATTATAAGGTTTATCACCAATTGTGGCAGTCACACCCGAAACCGTTTTTCTACCAACTGTCGAAAATGATATATAGGCCGAATTGTTATCAACACTAGCAAACTGATTACCACCTGCTCATTTTCAAATAATTGGAGAAGTCGCAGTTATACCACTAAGATAAAACTTTATTTGCTCACCATCTGAAACTTTTACTGTTCCGTCATCCGGCGATATTGCTTTATTAATTTTGCAATATCCTAACGGCGAAGTATTAGTTGAACCAAATTGGCATTTCACTGATATCACTTTTACAATTTCTTTTGTTTCCTTACCATTAAAATATCTTAATTTTAATTTTAGACTATTTTCTTTAGCAGGACACTTATATTTAAAATAACCACTTCTATTTTTACATCCTAAAATACTTCCCATACCTTCGGTTTCTAATAAATTACCGCTTCCATCAAGCAGCTCAGAATCAATTTTACTCGCCGTTTCGGCATTTTCGCCAATTATTGTATATTTAATAGTCGCTACCTCTTCTAAAGTACCATCTAACAAACTCCAACTAGATGTGGTTGATGAAACGTCTCCAAATTTAAGTCTTGCCCCGTTTACACTATCCGGATAACATGGAGTATCGGTTTTTTCTTCGTCACCGCTTTCACCTCCAGCCCCACCTCCGGTCCCACCTCCGGTACTTGATTTTACCGTTCCACAAGAGCTCTTGGCAGTATTATTATTTTCATCGGCTTCGGTAATTACAGTCGTAGCATCAGCAATCGCTCAAATTTCAAATGGATTTTGAGTATTACATTTTTGTCCGTCAGAAGGATCATCAGAATTAAACAAATTAATTGCTTTTGTTGCTCCGACTTTTAAACCCGACACTACTGCTTGTATTATTTTTCCTTCTTTATCTTTTATTTTCGTTCTTGTACCATTAGCATCCGCTACTTCCAGTCCAACATAAAATTGTTGGTCAATATCAGTTCTACCTTGATTAGTTACATTTATTGTTATTCTATTATCAACACCGCTAACCATCGTCGCTGGTGACATTGTTATTTTCAAATCTGGCAATTTAGATTGATCTTCTTGATCTCCGTTTAATTCATCGTCCCCTCCACCAGCTCCATCCTCAGTATTATCTTGGTCAGTCGGCACTTGGCCATCAGCATCGGCGCATTCCATTTTAAATGTTTTTTTATTATTTGCTTCATTCATTTCTTTTATACTATTTTTGGGATCCAAATCAATAGTAATTGTATAAACACCTGGAGCCACACAAGTTCAACTACCACCTGCTTCTTGAGTGCCTTTGGCTAATATTTCACCAAATATTTGAGTTTGACTTTGTTGCTTACCATTAAAAGCCACCGTTAATAAATATTCGTGTCTTGGTGCTTTTGCTCCACCACTATTGCCTTCAACAATTTTTAAAGGTAATGTTTCTTTTATTTTTATTTTAGTTGGTGAAAAATCCTTAACATATAAATCTGGCAAACTACCACTACCACTTTGACACGTTGAGTTGCACTCACTAAACGTCATTGATCCAGAAATATCCACTTCACAATCTTGAGTTTCTTCATTACAAGCATATTTAAAATCTTGCACTGCCCCACCACAATTAACCGGAAAAACTAATATATTATTATATTTATTTTTTTCGATAATATTATTAGCACTATCAACAAAAACTTTGAATATATAAATACCTTTTTGCTCACAAGTTCAATCATAATTAATTGATGTATATTCTTGACCGCTTGCTAAAATTGGTATCGTCTTATTAATTTTTTCTTTATCATTAATATAGAAAGAAGTAATATGACTACCAGCGGTTTTAAGTGATACATTTTTTTCTTTTACTAAAATGTTAATTTTTGAACCGACTCCAATTTGTTTCGGATTAATATCAATAAATGATACGCCTAAATCAGAAAAATCACTAACGCCTCCTTGGCTACTGGTGCCAGTAATTTTAATATTATCACCCAGTCCACTGTCACTGCCACAAATAGCAGTTGTAGTTTTAACCCCCACTATTCCCGTTTGAATAATCCCCATGGATTTTTGGAATCTTTGGACTGCCTTTTTAGTTAGTGGTCCAAAAAAACCAGTAAATATTTTTTCTGGATAAAAACCATTATTAGCTAATCATTTTTGTAATTGTAACACTTCCTCATTTGCACCTTCAAAAGTGCCCATCTCTAAATTTAATGTCTTCAAAAAACAACCACTATCAACCGCCAAATTTTCTTCATTACTAATTGGCATTGACGATTTATAAGACAAATAGGCCTGACATAAAATTGTCGCCGTAGCTAAATCAACCTTACCATTAGCTAATAGTCCGGCTTTAATTTGAAAGGCTTTCACTGCTTTTTGAGTTATTGGCCCAAAATAACCAGTAATCGGACCATTATAAACACTTTTATCTAATGCTAAAAATTTTTGTAATTCTTTAACCGACAGATTGTCGTTTCCTAAACTCATTTCTCGATCAAATGGACAAGCACCACTGTCAGCTTTGGCAACATAACTTACGCAAAAAACAACGCCAATAATTAAGAAACTGATAGCCATTCATCGTTTTAACATATTACCGACATTTAGTATTATTGATTAAACTGCAAATTGAAATTAACACTCGGATTATATATTGCACCATCACCAGTTATGGCTTTTATTCCACAATTAGCATTGCATTTATCTTTGCTCGTGTAACCTGTCCCTGATAATTTGTTATCCGTACTACAATTACCAGTAGCCGGGTTGCACCTATATAACACTGTTGCCGTACTATCTAAATTACTGTTATAAAAATTTACTTCTTTATTGATTGGCTGACTATACTCAAAATCAGTAATGAAATAATCAGCTTGAGTTTTTAATGTTTCGGTTTGCAAATTATCAAAGTTAAAAGTATTATCACTTATGAAATCAAAATTTTGATTGTTTTTAGCGCAACTGGACATACTTGTATATGGGCCTTCCTGATCTTTAATACACACACCCTGAATTGGGTCAAAACTATAATGGGTAACAAATGAATAATTATATAAACCTGTACCATCTAAATTAATTGAATTATTAATTATTGGCTTGAACCCATTATTATTTTCCAAAACCGAAACACTATCTTCACCTCATGGTGTGATAACTTGATTTTTTGATACAGTATTAAAAGTAATTGCTTTTTGAATATTAGTCAATACATCAGTTAATCACTCGTCCACTGCTACCAAGGGGTTAGCATTAATATTTTCACCCGACGTAAGCGGAGTTACTTGCGTTGGAAAAATATCCGGATCAGAAGGAGGATTGGAAATACATGTTGTTGTTCCGTAAATTATCCCTTTTGGTGTTTTGCATCGAGCTTTAACTGGTACTTCAACTTTTTTAGATAGAAAAGATAAATATTGCTTATATTTACCCGCCATTCAAGAATTAACTTCCTCTTTAACTAACCCTCACCAAAACTCTACTTTATCACCACTGCATATGTCAGTATATTTTTCCTGATTAATTTCCATAATCACTGTAACCGCATCTTCAAACTCTTTTTCTCTAATAACTTTACAACTTAGTCCCAAATCATTTTTAATATCATCTGGCGGTCGATCATCTTCTGATGGTTCTTCCTTTACTGTAACTTTGCCACAAATCATTTTCGCAATATTATTTGTTTCATCTGATTCAGTAACTTTGTGGCCAGAATCAATCGTAGCTCAAATTTGAAATGGATTTTTTTCAGGATCACACGACACACTATTTTCTGGCCCTGTACCTTTAAAATTAGCTTGCATACCATCTTTTAAAGTTTGTTCTCCATCTTTCATAGCTTTTGGCACACCATCAGAACCAACATACTCATATAATAAATTAAATGGTTCATTAACATCAATATTGCTATTGTTAGCCAGTTGAAGTTTAACTTTATTGTCGCCGGCGATCAGCGTTGAAGGTATAAAATTAGCTATTAGGTCTGGTTTGTTAGGATCTTTTGAATCACCTGGATCACCATCTCCACCCGTACCGTCGGCATTAGTAATTTTTAATGTAACTGAACCCGGACCACATTCTAAAAAGTTAATATTATCATCTGCCGACATTATAACATTATATTGGCCAGCTTTTGTATATATATGTTCAATAACACCTGATTGTTTGCAAGTAAACGGACTAACTGACGTGCCATCTTTAAAATCAATTATGCATCAGGCCTCAGCATCAGATCGCATACCAGAAATAAAGTAAGAGAATTTAATCGTTTCGCCAACTTTACCTGGATTGGGATTAGCATTAAATGTGGTTACACGGTAAGACAATTCATTACCATTTTTATCTTTAGCTCTAAAACCTCAACCTTTGGGATAAATTACCATACATTTGGTTGAATCTTCTTGTCCTTCGCCACAACGACCATCACAAAATTCATTAGTAAATTTTGATTGTAATTTATCACCTGAAACTGGATCAATAATGGTTATGGTGGGGCAAAACGCCACGGGTTTATCGGTAGTATTAACAAAAGTATGGTAAAATTCAATTAAGCTATTGTTTTCACCCGTTACGTCCTTACCATTATAATAAAAACCAGTAAATGAACAATCGTGCTTAGTGCCATCACCCATATCAATTTGACAAGGCGTCGTCATTCCTGGCTTATACAAATTGTTATAATTATACATATTATAACTAATTCTCATCTTGTGAGGACTTTCACGATAAAACTCAGCCGTCGTGCCGCTAGCATCAATACATGCACTGCCCGGACAGTCCACAATTACCTTAGCACCATACTCATTGGTTTTATACTTAAACCCACCGCCACAGGTATTGCCAAAGCCAGCACAGCGTTTTTTAGGACAATTATAGCAATCATTTGGTGTGCCAGTAAATCAAGATAATTTTAAACCACCGGCCGTTGCCCCTCATGAATTTTCTTTTGATTTATCCTTATCTTTATCGGTCTTTTCGTCTTCTTCACCTGGTATTTTCCCATTTTGATCAGTGCATTTAATTTCTAATATTTTTACATTATTATCTTCATTGGCTTCCTTGATAGTATTTTTTGAATCGGTCGTCATTTTTAATTTGAAAACTCCCGGAGCGACACATTTAAATGTTGCCTGATCAAAAGTCATGCTTGATCCTGGCTCTAATGGTTTTCAATCAGTTTCATTCTTCTCACCATTAATTTCGAAACTAACTGCATGATAATCGGCTTTACTCTTACCAATATTTTTTTCAACAATCGTAATTTTTGCTACTTCGTTTGGTTTAAGCATTGGTTTATTAGCTTCAAATTTTTCAATTGTTAAATCGGGAAGATTTTTAGTATCCACACAACTCTTTTGGCATTCATCTAATAACATTTTCCCTTCTTTATCATTAATTTCACATTTTAATGTAGTGGAGTTACAAATATATTTATGATCATTTTGATTCACTCCACCGCAATTTAATGGCACCACCACCACATTATTAGCTTTAATTGTTTCTACTAAATTATTTGAACTATCCACAAATATTTTTAAAGCATAAATACCTTTGGCTGGACATACTCAATTTTGAACAATGGCCATTACTTCATCATTGGGTTTGATGGCATTGATATTGGCTTTGCTAATTTCTTGAT
>JAKJEE010000016.1 GCA_022705625.1 Patescibacteria group bacterium | reverse complement strand
CCAGCCCATTCTCCAAATAATTTCATTAACAAAATTTTCCTTACCAAACAATTTATTTAATAATTCTCTTCCAAAATAGTTCGCGTAACGATCCAAATGAACATATACACTACCAGATTCTCTTAAAAAATTGCTTGATAATTCTAAGCGATTCTCCATTAATGATAACCAACTTGAGTCTTGAAATTGGTCAACATACGCAAAATCTGACCCCGTATTGAATGGCGGATCAATATAAATTGTCTGCACTTGTCCATTATATTTTGGAAGCAGTGTATTAAGCGCTTGAAAATTATCTGATTTAATTAAGCGACCATCCAATGATTCGTCTAGATTATCAAACAAACCAATTATTTCAATTTCCAAATCTTTGAAATATTTTGTGTCTATAGGTAGTTTTTCCCATTCTTTGTTTAATTTTTTGGCTTTAATTATTTCCTTTTTATCAAAATTATCTTTTGCAATACCCAATTCTTGCCATTCTGCGATTTGCTCTTTCATTCCTTTGTGCTTCACAATATTTTCTATCACTTCCATTCCGTCAGTTTTGTCTGCCAGCCTATCAAGCGTTACGACATAGTTTGATTTGCGGGCAAATTTTGGCTTGAGCCAGATTTTTTTGAGTTCATCTTCAAAATTTCCAATATAATCAATTGCTAAATAGGCAATATCTTTGATTTTTTTAAATCGTGCCAAAACATCCTGCTCAAAAACAGTTTCCATGTTGCCAGTCAGGTGCTGATACATATAGAGATCAAACTGCTCACGCAAAAAACTTTTAGCGTCTTTGTGGATGAAATAATCAATTTCCGTTTGTTTTTTATAAACTTTAAACGCTTTCTCAATATCTTCTGAATTCAAAACAATGCTTTTTAGTCGTAAGTATTTTTCAATATCACTTATATCGGAAACACCCGGCTCAACCGTTACTCCGCCCAGCAAATCTTGATTATCTTGTATCAATAGTTCTGCTTTGACAAAATCGCGACCGCCTTTTTCGTTGATGATTTTTAAATCCAACCCCTCGTTGTTGAAAATGATTTTTTTATTAAGCTTTTCCGAATTTTCTAAAACATACTTAACAATATCTGCCGGTTTATCCTTGCCTAGAATTTCTTTTAGTTTGTCGTATTTATTATCATTTTTATAGATAACTCTGAATTTGATAACTTTTTTGCCAGCGCGTTTTTGTGTGCCAATAAAATAAAAAGCTAGCTCTTTTTTTTCATTAGCTTGTTTATGTTTGAGTAGTGAAGCGTCAAAATGAAAATCAAAAGCAATTTCCGGATCGCTGTTCAATTGCAGATTTTCAATAGTGCGATAGTTGGCTTCGGATTTTACATAATACAGCTTTGAAGTTTTCCAAAAAAGTGAAACATCTTCGCGGTCGGAATACACTTTGGCATAAATGTTTTTATAGTTTGGAGTTGAGGAAAAAAAGATAGATCCACCATCTGAGAAATATGAATCAAAAAAAGTATAAAGTTTGTCATAAAGATCTTCGGGCTTATTATCTCCAAAATTCTTTTTGATTTCATCTTCAATTCTGACTTTAATCTTATTAAAATAATCTGTTTTAATATTCATCAAGTTTACATAACCACTGTCACCCTCAAGTTTTGCGCCAACAAATAAGTCTTGAAGAATGTTGTAAAATTTTTGTTCTTTGGACATAAAATATAAATTTATTTATTGCTTAAATTTTAACATATAAATCAATCCCTTATCAGCACACAACAATGTCGGTGCTGAGTTTTTCGGTAAGATATTTTTCGACTGCGCGTAGGTCGCCGATTTTGTCGATGAGGCCATTTTTTAAGGCGGCTTCGCCGAGCATGGTTGAGCCATCGGCTAATTGTCTAACTTTGCTAACTGGTAAATCTCGATTTGTGGCTACATCTTGGATGAAATTTTCTAACAAAATTTTTAAATCTCTTTCAAAATATTGTCTTTCTTCAAGCGTTAATGTTTTGTCGGGATCACCGGCATCTTTGAATTTGCCAGTTGAAAGTTTATTATAGGTTAAGCCTTCTTCTTGATTATAATTAGAACGATCAAGATATGACATGCTAACACCAATGCTACCAACATCCGAGTGTTTGGAGGCAAATATCATATCAGCGCCGGTAGCGGCTAAATAAGCAGCGGAAGCGCCGGCACCACGTATTAAGGCTACGGTCGGTTTTTCAATAAATTTAAGAGCATTGGCTATTTCTTCACCAGCCACTGGATAACCACCATAGGAATCAATTTCTAAAATAATAGCTTGAATTTCACTATCCTGATTACTTTCTTCAATTGCATACTGAATATCTTCACTGGCTGAAGCATCAATCAATAAATTATCATTTTCATCATAATCTGATTCGGCGATATAGGTTTGCAAATCGCCACGTAAAATAATTCCACGAACATTGCACTCTGATTCATTAGTTTCTTCAACGACTGTTTCGGTTTCTTCCACCACTGGTTCTGCGGTTTCAGTTAAAAGAGTATAAGAAATGAAAATAAAACCGGCGAGTATAATAATTGTAGCTAAAATGCCAAAACCAAATCAAATTCATTTCAAAACATTTGAATATTTTTTGAAAAGAGATGGTTTTTTGGGTTGTTCGGGTATGTAATATTGGTTTTCCATTTTAAAGTTTTAATGGGTTTATGCTAAAATTTTAACATATTTTAGAAAAGGTTGCAAACTACTTAAAATATAGCTTGGAAAGCTCTTTTTCGATTAAATTAACGTCGTCTTTTGATAAATTATTGGATAAATTTCTAATCAATTCTAATAAAAATCCTCTTTGAATAACAAAACAATTATTTATTTTATTAAATCCAAACCTCATTTTTGCATATTTGCTAGAAAAAACTAAAACTGGGATTGCAAAAATATTTTTATTAATTTTTTCTAATAAATATTTATTTAGATCTAAAGCTTCTCTTTTGGCTTGGGAAATGAAATCTTTGTCTAATTTAAACCCGTTGCGTAATAATTCGTTATTATTATAACTAATTATACCGTTATGACTTTTCACTTCAATGGCTAATAATCCACAAGAGCCCAATATAACAAAATCAATGTTGCCTTTGTCGTATAAATTAACATCGCGAAAAATAATATAATCGTCGGATAATGTTTTTAAAGTGTCGAAAACTTTATCTTCTCCTTTTCATCCTTTACGAAAATTGTTAGATATTTTTAAAGCTATTTTCTGATTTTTAAATGCTAAACTATAAAATTTTTTAAAAACCGAAAAAGATAAAACTATTACAATAATAGTAATATATGCATTAGTTTTTGATAAAGCAATATTCAGTGATAATTTTGAAGTACAAAATCAAATAACAAAAACTAAAACTGGAATTATAAAACCGCCAATCATTCGCCATTTATTATCTCCTGATAATAAATATTTACTTTTTTGACCATAAATTTTTGCCATTGGTATTTTATAAAAATTAATGTAATGTCGTTGTGGTAGTTGTTTCTTCTTGATTATTTGTATTTTCTGCTTGGCTGTTGCCTGTTGAATCTTGAACATTGACTACAGTCGTAGTTGTCGTAGTTGTTTCCGTATCATTATTAAAATCTTGGACTGTTGGTTTTTTGATAAAACGATTGTTGTAGTAGAAGCGAAGTATTTCATCCACCAATGGAATAGTAACCACGGAACCTTCGGGTGGTTCTTCGAGTAAAACTAAAATTAACACTTCTGGATCTTTGTAGGGCGCAAAGCCAGCAAAGATGGCGTTGGTTTTGGTATTGCCCTGAATTTGAGCTGAACCAGTTTTGCCAGCAACTTCAAAAGGAATTGTTTTCATAAGTTGACCAGAACCGAGAGTCACAACTTTACGCATACCATCTAAAACAATATCAAGATAATCTTGGGGAATATTAACATTTTTAATAACAATGGGGGTCTGTTTAAATATAACTTTATTGTCGTCATCTAAAATTTCGGAAACGACATAAGGTTTCATAATTTTGCCATGATTGGCAATTGAACCAATGTAATAGGCAATTTGAAGGGGGGTTAAAAGTAAATCGCCTTGACCAATTGAAACATTATAGGTATCACCAAGCAGTCATAATGGATTGTCTGGATTTACTCTTTTTTTATATTCTGGATCGGGCAAATTGCCATCTTTTTCATTTTCTAAATCAATACCTAATTTTGATCCTAAATGGAACAACTCTCAATATTTTTTAAGTCGCGTAATACCTAAACCAGGAATATCTTTGTAACCACCACCCAAGGCGTAAAAATAAATATTGCATGAATAAGCAATGGCCGTGCGCATATTCACTAAACCATGATTTTTTCAATCTTTAAAAATTGATGGTTTGTCGGGATTATATTTATTAGGAATAACAATGGCGTCCACATCTTTGATGTTATCTTCAGGATTAATGGTTTTTTCCATAAGAGCCGCCAACGCCACTAATGGCTTGATGGTAGAACCGGGCGAATAAAGACCCGAAATAGCACGATTGATAAATGGATTAAATTTACTAGTTAGTGTTTCTTGAATAATATTTTTTGGTGAACCGCTCGAAAAAGCATCAGCATTAATACTGGGAATACTAACCATCGCCAAAATTTCACCAGTTTTAGGGTTGGCCATAATAGCAGTGCCCTTTTTTAGCCCTAATTTATCAGCAGTTTTTTGCAATGATTTATAAACAAATTCTTGTAAATCTTTATCGATGGTTGTAATTAGGCGATTACCGGGTTCAGGATCAATAATTCCCAGTTCAGGATTAATCTTAGAACGGGCATCAACTTCCATCATTTGTTTGCCTGATAAACCGTGCAAATATTTTTCATATTTTGATTCAATCCCATATTTACCAATAAGATCGGCAATTGGATATTGTGGGTAATTTTTAACATCTTCTTCGCTCATCCGACCAGTATAGCCTACCACATGGGTGAAAGCATATTCATCTCCGTAAGCTCGGGTATAATCTTCAATGATATAAAAACCTAAACGATTTTCTTTTTTGATATCTGATTCAAACAATCTGGCCATATCACTAGTAATATTGGTTTTTATTAATATTGGTTCATAGGAAAACTCGTCAATTTTTTTAATGATTGCCTCAATTTCTTTTATATCTAAATTAAAAATGGAACTGATTTGATTAACAATTAAATCTTTGCTTGGCAAGTTGGTATCAAAAAAATCACGAGGTAATAAAATTAAACTTAAAGAAGTTTTATTGGAAACAATCGCATTGTGATAGCGATCATAAATAATACCCCGTGGGGCTTTAATCAAAATATAACGAGTGCGATTTTTTTCGGAAATAATATAATTTTCTTGACCTTTTATAATATTTAAATAAAAAACTCGACTCAAAATAACTAATATACATAATAGTGAAAAAACAAAAAATCTAAAAACTCGGTTTTTAGATATTGGCCGTTCTAAACGTTCAAAATTTTCTTCAAAAGTTTTAGCATGTTTATCAACTAGAATTTCTTCTACTGATAAATTAGAAAGATGATAATGTTTTCTCTTCACGATGATTTTTATAGATTAATTTAAAAATAATTTCAAAAACAATGATGGTCTCGATTAAATATAGAAATAAATAAATATTAATCTTTTTCAAAGCCATTCAATCAATCAAAAATCAAGTTGCATAATATATAAATATTAATATCAAAGACATAATAATTTTAGACATTCTGGTAGTATAATCAAAAGTTTTAGCAAAAAAGATTAGAATAACAAAAAGACCAATAAAAATAATTGAATTAATCGGTCATTTAAATAAAATAAAACTATCTAAAATAATTCCGCCAATAATTCAATATCAAATACTTTTTTGAAAACCAATAAGAAACGAACATAAAATAATAAAAGCCAAAATTAAATTTGGCCTCAAAAAAATAGGTAAATACGGCAAAACTAATATTGTAAAAGCAATGGTTAGCACAAAAAGAAGAATGACCGATCATGATGATTTGAACATAGGACTAGTTTAGATATTTTTATGGGTAATTGGTAATTACAAAGACATTGTGCAATTTAGATGGTTCAAAAAATAATTCTACTAAAACATTTTTTTGATTAGTAAGCGGGGTATTAGAGATGGATTTGACTTTACCAACTAACAAGCCGGCGATATAATTTTGATTTTCACTCGAAGTAACAAACAAATCGTTCTCGTTGAATTGACTATCATTGGCGTAAAACTTTAAAACTAATGAACCACTACTATCTTTTTTAAGTAAAGCTAAAAAGTTTTTATCACGATTAAATACACTAAGATTAGTATTGATACTATTGAGCGACTCAACTTTTGAATAATTTTTAAACACTTCAATAACACGACCAACTAATATGTTTTCGGGAATAATTACGTTCATTCCAACTTTTAAATTATCGGTAAGCCCACGGTTAATAATAAAAATACCGTCTGAACCATTAATGTCCCCGACTAAAACTTTGGCGGGCAAAATATTAAACTTATTAGTATCGGAATTTAATAATTTATATAAATCGGCATTTTCATTTTTTAACACGCTGACTTCGCTAGTGTTTTGATTAAAATTTTTTTCTTTTTCTTTTAGTCGATAATAATCATTTCGAATTTTAGTAAAATTGAATAGATCGCCTAATCACTGAATAACATAACCAGTTTTTTCTTGAGCAGGTTGAGTAGTGGCTAACACTTCAGTAGTGATGTATCTTAGCCCATTGCTGAAAAAAATAATTAAAAATCCCCACAAAAACAATGATAAAAACAAAAATCGATTGCCCGATATTTTATGCTTTTTATAATTATTGCTGTGTAGTGGATAATTAATCATTGGTTAAATTTTAATTAGTAGTTATAGTTGATAATAAATAAGCTTTCATGCCATCAAAATTCTCTAAAATAATGCCTTCACCTCGAACAACGGTGTTAATGGGATCATCAGCAATATTAACTTCAAGACCGGTTGAAGATTCAATGAGCTTATCCATGCCTTTTAATAAACTAGAGCCACCAGTCAAAAGAATGCCATGGTTCATAATATCAGGAATTAATTCCGGTGGAGCGGTTTCAATAGTATTTTTAATAGTTTGAACAATGGTGTCTAAAGATTCGGCCATAGCTTCACGCACTTCTTTTTCAGTAATTTTTATTTCTTTTGGCAAACCTTTGGTTAAATCTCGACCCTGAACGATTAAATAGCTAGCATCGCCAGAGGCATGGGTGGCTACGGCGCTACCAATGGTAATTTTGATTTTCTCGGCAGTTTGATCACCAATCGCCAATTTAAAATTATCGCGAATATAACGAATAATATCTTCGTTTAGTTTATCACCAGCAATTCTAATATTTTGAGAAACAACCACACCACCAAGTGAAATTACTGCCACTTCTGTAATGCCACCGCCAATATCAACAATTAAATGACCTTTGGGTTCTTTTAACAATAAGCCACTGCCAATAGCAATTGCTAAAGATTTTTCAATTAAATAAACTTCTTTTACTCCTGCATTATGAAAAATATCCTCAACTGCCTTCTTTTCCACTTCAGTACAGTTAGATGGTACACCAACAATGGCGCGTCTAACAAATCAAAATTTTCCAGCTTTGTTATTTTCTTTTATTTTTTGCAGTAAATAATTTATCATTTTTTCAGCAACTTCAAAATCAGAGATTACACCATTAACCAATGGTTTGGTTGCCGTAATATGTTGAGGGGTTTTGCCAATCATAGCTGAGGCCTCGCGACCAATTGCCACAATTTGATCAGTTTTATTATTTACAGCAACGACTGACGATTCATTTAACACAATACCCTGGTTTTTAAGATATACCGATATTTTATTTGTGCCTAAATCAAAACCGACCTCTTGAGATAAAGTGTTGGTTTTAAAAATATGTTCAAAAAATTTATTCATAAGCTTGAGTTAAAATATTAGTTAATAGACGAAATAGAATAAAACATCTTTAATAGTCACAAAAATAACAATTACCACTAAAAAGGCCAAACCAGTGCCAATTAAATAATTTTCAAGCTTTTGACTGAATTTGCGATGAGATATTTTTTCGATTAAAAGCATCAAAATCCGACCGCCATCAAGGCCAGGAATTGGTAGCATATTAACAATTGCTAAATTAATTGAAAACGAAGCGGCAAAAGCAATTAAATACGAGACACCCATTTTAGCAACATTAGAAGTAACTACCGCAATGCCAACTGGCCCAGCCACATCATGATTTTTAGAAGCAAGATTAAATATGGAAGAGAAAACATTGCCAATGGTAGCAAAAAACATTTTAAAGGTTTTAACTATCATTTTAAAGGCCTCAATAAAATTATAACCAAATGGATAGGCATAATAAACAGCTGGTGATAAGCCAAT
Source organism: Patescibacteria group bacterium (assembly GCA_022705625.1). Taxonomy (GTDB): domain Bacteria; phylum Patescibacteriota; class Minisyncoccia; order UBA6257; family JAKLIH01; genus JAKLIH01. Next base: position 6,540 of record JAKJEE010000016.1, on the reverse strand, counting down.
CCCAATTGGTCCATCATTTGGCTCATATTCGGAGCGTGGCATCACAGTAATAATATTTTCTTTACCTTTCCGATTAATTTCTAAGGTTATTTCTCGGCCTTTATTATTACGAACAAAATATTCAAAATTGCTTAAAGCATTTGCCCCTTTTAGATCTTCCGGAGAATTGCCATAAGCTAAAATTTTGTCATTGAGTTTTAAACCAACTTTTTCGGCTGGTGAATCCTTACTAATATAATTAATACTAATTTCTTCTCGTTTAATAATCGCATTTTTGTTTAAATAAGCATAAATTTCGTCAAAATTACCAATCAGTGGCAAGCCAATTAACAATAATACTGATAAAATCAAATAACCGAACAAAAGATTATTGAAAACACCAGCTAAAAGTATAATAATTTTCTGTCATAATTTTTTTGAGGCAAAACTACCTGGATCATTTTGATTTGACCCATCTTCGCCAAAAAGTTTTACAAATCCGCCTAAAGGCAATAAATTTAGTGAGTAGGTAGTTAGTTTACCTTTGCGTTTATAAAAAGATGGTGGAAAACCAATTCCAAATTCTTCAACTTTTACTTTAAAAAGTATACTAAAAATAAAATGGCCAAATTCATGGACTAAAACTAAAATAGTTAAAATAGCAATAAAGTAGAGCATAAATAAAAAATTTAATTCTTAAATTTTTAAAATTCCAATGTTCAATCATCAATATCCAAAACACTAAGTCAAAAATAAAAGATAAATACAATAACTAAAATTCGTTGAGCTCGGTGATTTTTTTATCGGTTAATACATCAGCATTTTCATTGGCTTTATCAATTTCTTTTTGGCCTTCTTTTTCTAAATATAGTTTTTGATCTTCGGAAATTATTTTATCGTTGAACTCGGATTGAATTTTTTTCATAAATGTTTCTCGATGTTTTTTAATTTCAATTCGACAATTTTCTTTTTCGGCATTAGCCAATTTGATAAGTTGATCACGTCTTTCTTGCGTAAGTGGCGGAAATACTAATCTCAAAAATTTTACATCTTTTTGGGGAGTCACGCCAATATTAGAAGCTTCAATGGCTCGAGAAATATCGTTTAAAATACTTGGGTCTCAAGGTTCAACAATAATAACATTGGGTAGCTGTAAGACCAAATTGGCCATAGTTTTTAATGGTGCGTTGGAACCATAGCACTCAACCATTATGTTTTCAACAATACTAGTTGTAACTCGATTGGAACGGATAGATGATAATTTTTCAGCAAAAAAATCAAGACAATTTTTAATCCCATCTTTTAAATTGACAAAATTTTGGTCGTCGTTCATAGTTAAGTTTGATTTTGCCCCCTCTTTTGAAAGTTATTTAAACTCTACTGCAAAAGAGATGGCGTTTATTAAATGACAAAATTCACCCCGGATTTTGATTACTTGTTTTATATTTACTTAAGGTAAATATTTTAACTTTCAAAAGAGGTGGTTAACTAAGTAAATATTAACAAAAAAGAAAGTAAAATGCAAGCACAAAAAAATAATGTTCTAATAATCTAATACTCTAAATCCTAAACAAAAACAAAACATCGCAAAACAATTTTCTAATAACTTTACCTACATCGATTATGCTTAAAACTTAACCAAGGAAAAATATTGCTAAATTTTAAAAACCCTTCAATCTTTTCGATTAAAGGGTTTTATTGATTAAAGATTTCGAAAGTAATATAATCACGATATTCTTTGACAATTCGTATTTGTAGATCTATATTCGGATGAGTGGAGGATTCAATTAATTTTTTCTTAGTAGTATATTCCGAAATGTTATAATGTAAATGATTAAATATGACATACTGGATTAAGTCATGAAATCGAGAAATGGTTTGATTATTTAGCAAATGAATTAACAATATGTGCAATGGAATTAATTGAATATTCAGCGGATAGTCCGGTTGCAAAATTAATTGTAACCTCTCAATAATTTTTGCTTGGGATCTCAACTTGGATAAGCCATTGATGGAATGAACAATTTTTCCAATTCTCTTTAAGAACTTCTTATTTTTATAGCATTCGATATACATCAAATCGGCTATAAAAAATTCGTCCCTTTTATCCACTGAATATTTTCTCAGTGGATAGCAGCTCGTTTTATAACCATCATGATGATAGACATTATTACTTTCTGTTCGAACGACGGTCATCGTATTTAAAAACAAAAACAAAAAGCTATTAATGTTACCGTATTGTTTTTGATTTAAACCGATGTATTTTCTGGATTGAATTTCTGTGCCTGACGATCGACTGCGTGCGTATGGTCTAACTCCTCGAAAACCAATTTCAAATAATAATTGCCGATTATACATAACCGCTATAACATTAATCGCTTTTTTGTAATTGGTTCTCCAATCAATTAACTGACCTTTTTCGTCAATTTCTAACACATACTTAAAATGGTCTTTGATCATTTAATTACCTCCCTTCTCTTTTTTTTGTATAATTTACTGGTTTGATTTTATCACGAAAATGCCAATTTGTCAAAATTAAAACCAGCCAGAGAGTTTATTTCCTGGCTGGGTAACAAAGATTAATATTTAAATTATTGATTTATAATTGGTACAGTTTCTCGTCAACGATAATATTCTGGTATACGAAGTACTACTGATTGATTATCAGTATTACCAATTAGATCTGTACAAGTAAGTGTTATAATATATTTATTAGGAGATAAGCTATCTATATCGAGAATTAATTGTCCAGCATACTCATTAAAGTTATCTTCATTTACGGTAATAGGATCGATTGAGTTTAAAAATACTGGATTATCAATTACAAACTTTTTTGTATCACCAATTTGATTTTCGGTGTTTATCGTTATTTTGCACATATTGCACAAAAATGCATTATATTTTAATGGGTATTTTTCGATTAATTCTCGATTATTAACTCAGAGAGTATCTAAATCTTTCCCTTTTGAATTATTGTTGATAAAGGCAAAATCATATATATTGCAATATTTTGGATTCAAACCACCATCACTTGGACGAATCTCTTGGTTTTCTGGACAATCCGTGTTATACGTTACTGCTTTATAAGTACAAAATCCTTCATCGGAAGAATATATTTTAACCAACGATTGATGATCATTTACGGGATTACAAGTCGAAAACAAAGGATTAGGATTGCGCATAGCAACACATTGAAAATAACCATTGCCTTTTTGAGAATTTGGATCGCAAAAATATTTTCCACTACTACCACTATTACTGCCACCACTAGATAATGTTGATGGCGGTGTATCGTTGGACGATCCATCGTTTGGAATAGTTGATGAGGTAGTGGATGTCGTTGTCGAAGAAGTGGAAGAGGTCGTTGGTGTGCATTCTTCACTTTGCATAACTTTCTTTTTCAAAGCATTAGAATAAACTTCTTTATTTTTAGCAGGATCACATTGATTTTTACCACAAGCATCTATCGTTTCACAGGTATAGTAAGTTACATTTTTTTCAGAAATCATTTTGCATTCATGGTGAGGAGATTGTTCTCCTACTTCTTTACAGCAACTTACATCATAATATTCATCGTTAATTATAGTATAGTAGTTACATTCATCTTGGCCACAAGATAAATCTAGTTGACATTGCAACGTTGAGGCATTACATTTATAATGCGGTTTTTTCTCTCCATTTTTACATGCTAAGCAGTCCAAATTAGTATCTGGGCAACGAACACAATCGGCGTCTGAACCGCACATCTGCAAGCCATTTGAAAGCAAATAGGCCTGCAATGTTCTATCATAATTCTCGGAGTTTTGGTTTAATGATTTTAAAGTATTTGATTTTGAATTAGAAATAACAAATGGTTCTCAAATTTTAAAAACTTCTCCGTTACCACTATATTTAGATGCATTTGTGCCAACGTTTTCCATCATCGGTAAATTCCGAATTGAATAGGTTGGTGGTAAATATCAATCTATACATTGGCCAGAGCTGTTAGTTACCGATTTGGTTATCAGCGTTTTATTACATTTGCCAAAAATATTGTTTTTTGAATAATCACAATACGTAGCTCAAAAATCACAAGGTGACTTCATAGTTGAAGGTGCACAACAACCAGCATACATCTTAAAAAAATTAGATACTATTTCTCCTTTTTCATTTTTTCAAGCACGGCCGCTTAAACAAGTGGAGCAATAATAATCTGAAACATTTTCTTCAGGCGCTTTTGAATATTTATTGTCATCGATAACTTTACAAACATCTCCGCAATCTTCTACTCCCTCCTTCGATTTATGTCCTACAGCATCATGTATAGTGCACCCCGTATCTTGACCAGCATTGGCTATTAAACTTCTTTGCATTAACAGCAAGATAATAGATAGAATAGTAATTATAAATATATTTTTTTTCATAAGTTAAAAATTATTTTTAAATTAATATAAATAGTATAGCAATTCTTTTTAAAAAAAACAATCAAAAAAACCTTCAATTTCTTGAGGGTTTTTTATGTTATTACATTAATTGATGATTAGACGACAAGATTTATCAACTTATAAATCTCAATATTTAACGGTTAATTCTTTATCGCCAGCATTAGATTTAAAATATATTTTTGCTGATTTTGGTTTCAGATTATTATTTATTTCTTCACTTGATTGAGCATTAATATTGAGATGCTCTAATACTTTTAGGTGAATTTTTGTTTCATTATTTATTGGGATAATGCCTGATATTGGTGATATTTCAATAATATCACTTTTATCAAATGAATAAGTTACATCCAATTTACCAATATTTTTAATAATAAAATCAATTTCAAATTTTCCTTTTGGTATATTAATAATATATTCGTCTTTAAGATTGTCGGTTATAATTTTTGCCCGTGGTTGTTCAATAGTATCTTCTAAAGTTTTAGCTGGATCGCCATAAACAATGTCATCAAAAGGCATAACATAATCTTTGTCAAAAGATCAAAATGATTTATAACCTATATTTCAAAGTGCCTCAGCGACTGTTTCTCCATTTAAAATGCCTTCAGTAAAAAACCTAACTTCCGCTATATAGGACGGTACTAATCCACTGCCATCATCATTATATTCTAATCCTGGTCCATATGAACGTATTCATTCATCTGGTATTTCACCATAATATTTTGCCGTTTTTATCGCCAGTTCTTCGTCTCGATGAATAGCATAAGATGAGAAATTAATATCAATTGGATTATTTTCGTTATTTTCAAAAAACAAACCACCAATTCTATCAATATTATTTAATCCGCTGAAATTAGTGATAGTTTCTAAAGCTATTTCGTCTGGGTCGGCATAATTATTACCATTATCAAATTTATAAATAGCACTCGTTAAATTACCACTGAAATTTTCTATTAATTGTTTGTTTTTTTTCATATCAATATAAGTGAATTCGGCGGTATTAGAAGATAAAATAAAATTGGCATCAGTTGATTCTCTCAATATATTTTCGAGCGATAATTGAAAATCGGGCTTATTAACAGCTGGCTCTATACCACGAGTTTCATAAAATGTTTTTGTATTTATGCCCTGACCAGTAGCTAATTGTTTTAAAGTGTCTCCCAATCTTGAAGGATCAGCTTTTTTTAAATCGGCATATCAACAACCTTCGTCATAAATTTTATGCAGAAAACGCATAATGGGAAAAGTAATTAACATTTTGTTTTCTGTTAATTTAATATATTCTTTTTCAAGCATCGCCCGATTAGCACGAGATATATAGATTTCTGGAGAAAATAACCCCGTCAACGTTGTGCTACTGTTATCAAATAATTTACAGTAATAATAATCGGAAATAGCTATTCTTGATCCATTATAAACAACCATACCCGATAGATAATTTAATGGTATAACAGCAAATTTAAAATTAGGGTCTGCTAATTTCATTTTTTTAAAATAATCTTTCATTTGTTCTGGTTTTTTGCCAATATTTGAAACTTTTTCAATTTTAACTTGATATCCTTCTTGCTCTTTTCTGGCAATATAATTCGGTAAGCCTAATTCATATTCGCCATCTTCTAAAACAACTATAATTAACGCGCCATTAATGTTCTTTTCTTCGTCGCCAATGGTTAATACTTGTAAATTTTCATCAACAACATCTTTTTTCTTGGCTGTTACTAGATCAAGTAAGCCCAATAAATTTGCTTCTAACGAAGCTAACAGTGTTTGGGTTTTATGAGTTAAATCAAATTGTTGAGTATTAGCTAAGATATAATTAGGAATAGTGGTAGTGGTAACGGCTGATGAAACTTTTAGATTTTTAATAACGTTTTGATCGGTTATAGTCACAATTGGTTTGGTGGTAGTTGGTATGGGTTTAAATGCTATCAATGATCGATCAAACGCGCTATTAGCAATAATAACGTCTGGTCTAGTAGTTGTTGGTATAGCATTTAAAGCCATGGGATTGACGTTGGCATTAAAATTAACTTGATAGTTAGGCACAGTAGTTGTTGGTAAATTTACATAAGTTGATCATTGATCATTGTTGAATGAGTCAGAAAAATTTACTGGATTAGTCGTAGTAGTATTTCAAACT
>JAKJEE010000015.1 GCA_022705625.1 Patescibacteria group bacterium | reverse complement strand
GATATTTTGACGTTTTTGATGTAAATCAAAATATTTGTCCATAAGATTTTTAATATTAATTTCATCTTTTTCAATTTGAGGTTTGGGTTGATAATGTTTAAATACCGGACAAATGTTTTTATAACCGCACCAATCACATAAATTATTGGGCTTTGGGCAAAAAGCTTTTTCTTTTTGAATGTCTTTAATAGTTTTAAGGATTTTGGTTTTTGTTTCGATTAAATCATCTAATGTTCGTTTGGTTTTGATAATTTCGCCAAATTTTAAGAAGTAGAGAGATAAATCCAATGATTTAATGTCAATATTAGGTCATTGATCTAAAAAGGCCAAGGCGTAAATTGATAATTGAGAGTTTTGGTCAACCTTGTTTTGAGTGGGTAATCTTTTGCCAGTTTTGTAATCCATAATTTCATAACGGTCTTCAGTTTTTTGGATACGGTCAATAATACCCGATATAATATGGATTTGATCGTTATTATCATGGATGCTAATTTCAAATGGATTTTCTAAACTTAAAATGATAACGTTTTTGTGACCATTTTTTTGATAGAAATTTTTGAGCATCATAATACCCTCATCAAAATAGAAATTATTGAGTGATTTTTCTTTTTGGCTTTTGCTATCAAAATATTTGATTTCATTTCAGTGTTTTTCATAAAACGAAATTAAATCTTTTAGGGTTATTTTGCGGTAATCATTTTCGAAAAATCATTGCAAAATAAAATGTAAATATGAGCCAAACACTGCTTCTTCGGATTTTGGTTCGGGAATTTTATCAATTTGATTGAGTTTGTATTTATAAGGGCATTGCTTAAATGTCTCCATAGCTGAATGAGAAATGCGCATAGTTTGTAATTATACTTTAATTATATAGATTATAACAAAGATTATTATAAAAATCAAAAATTTCGAATTAAGTAATATATAATCTAAGCAAAAAGGTATGGTTGGGCAATTAATAAACCTAAGTGGAATCTAGATAAAAATACGAAAGTTTAAAAATATTAATGGAACGCCGCCTTGCGGCGTTCCATTGGAAAGAATTTATTAGAGCCAATACAATTTCTAAAGTTATTAAAAGAACTGCCATTAAATTATATAATTGGGACCCGTAGAACACAAAAAAACAATCGGGCTCGTAGAGGAGCACGATTTTTCTTTTTTCAAATATTGTGATAATATAATAGTGATTTAAAATATAAAATATAAAATATGTCAAAGCCAATTAGTAAAATTTCATTTTATTTTAATGCTAAAAATAAAAAAGCGGTTAACTTTTATAATTTGATTAAAAGTTTTATTAGTCAAAAATATCCAAAGGTGATAATCGATAATAAAAAACCCGATATTGTATTTGTTTTAGGTGGTGATGGAGCGGTAATTAAAGCTATCAAAAGTTTTAATTATATTCATACGCTATTTTTTGGTTTAAATTTAGGTAATGTTGGTTTTTTAACTTCGATTAGGGATTCAAAGAAATTTTTAGAGGGGGTAGATAAATTATTAAGTGGCAACTATTTTGTGAGTTCCCATAATTTGATCAAAGTGGCGGTGTGACGGAATAATCGGGTGGTATTTAATGATGATGTGTTAAACGAAGTGGCAATTCAGAATTTAGTTGGTATGGTAAAAGCCGAAGTTAAAATTAATGATTTGGCGTTTCAAAATATATTTGGCACGGGAGTGTTGGTAGCGACACCGACTGGATCGACGGCCTATAATTTGTCAGCTCACGGCCCTATTGTGATGCCAAATCTTGAATGTTTGATACTAACGGAGTTAATGGATCACAATATTCCAACGCCTAGTTTAGTGGTAGCTAAAAATGAGAAAATAACTATCGATATCGTTGATTTCAGAATTAAAGAAATTTTTCAAATGAAACAGGGTTTACAAAATACTAATTGCGACGTGGTGCTTATTAGTGATGGTGCAAAAATTTTTGCGCTCAACAAAGGTGACAAAATTGTGGTTACTAATAATTATAAAAAAGTTTATTTTGGAGAGTTGGAAAAAGATTATTTCTTGTCGAGCTTAAAAGAGAAGTTTTACAAGAAATAAAAATTGGGCTAACAATTTGTTGGCCTAATATAAACTGATAATATAGATAACTCAACCAGCAATAGACAACTACTTGCATTTTTTAGAAAAATAGATTACAATGGTTATTAGTGTATGTATTAAAAATCTTAATTATTATTTAAATTATAGTTATGAAAAAAAATAATTTATTATTGGTTATTGGTTTAATTATTTTGATTGCTTTGGCAATGATTTGGGTTTTAAAGGGTAGTAATCCTTCAACCACTACATTACCTACAACTCCTGATCAAACTTTTAATAATAATGTAGTAGAAATTCCTCAAGAAACTGATATTCCCTTAGAAGGGTTAAATATCGCGCCCGAAACCATTCCCGCACCATAAAGATATTTTTAAACAACGCTTAATAGCGTTGTTTTTTTAGTGTTTTTTTGTTAGAATTAATCTATATAATTTAAAGTTAAATTTTTAATTATGAACAGAGATGAAGCTTTTGTGTTGTTAAAGAAAAATGTTTTAAACGAAAATTTGATTAAGCATTGTGTGGCAGTAGAAGCAATTATGAAAAAATTAGCTGAGTATTTTAAAGAAGATGTAAATAGATGAAGTCAAGTTGGATTGTTGCATGATATTGATTATGAGTCAACCAAAAATAGTCCAGAAAAACATGGTTTGGTGGCTATGGATATTTTAAAACCTTATGAAATTGATCAGGAAAGTTTAAATGCTATAAAAAGTCATAACGAGATGTCGGGTTTTAGTCGTAAAACGTTAATGGCAAAAACATTATTTTGTGTTGATCAATTATCGGGTTTAATTGTGGCTAGCACTTTAGTTTTACCATCTAAAAAAATTAACGATCTAACTTTGGATTCAGTGTTAAAGAAGTTTAAAGAAAAAAGTTTTGCGAAAGGAGCCAAACGGGAAAACATTTTATTGTGCGAGAGTGATTTAAACATCAAATTAAATGATTTGGTTTTGATGGCGTTAGAAGCGATGCAAGACGTTAGTGAAGCAATCGGTTTGTAATTTTAAAGAAAATAAGATAAAATAAAAATACAATGTTCTAATACTCTAATAATCTAAATCCTAAGTGAATACAATAATACAATATGTGAATAATATACATTTTTAAAACAATTTTTCAGAAAATATGATATTTTTTGTGACATTGATATGTTGGTGGGTTTGGATTTGTATACCGTTATTTTATGTTTGTGATGAGATCGTTAGACCGAGAATGAGCTTTATTTGTAACAATCAGATATTTATTTAAACCATTATATCAAGATTATTCTTTTGCTGGTTATTTTTTTGGCATTGGATTTAGATTAGGTAGAGCGATTTTAGGTTCAATTATTTATTTTATAATTACCGTTGTTTTTATATTTATATATTTGGTATGATGTGGAATTATACCGTTTTTAATTTTTAAAATATTAAAATCTTAAAGATATGCTATCTTTGTTTAACCCAAGTGGTAAAGAAATAAAATCAATATTTCAACGATTGACGTTTTCTTGATGAGAAAATAAAATTATTGATTTGACACTACTTGTGATTTGGGTATTGAGTTTGTGAGTGGCGTTATTATTGATAACCCATGAAAAATTTTGCTATCTATCTTTTTTAATGTTGTTGATGTTGTTAGACATATACATTAACAGGAATAAAGCTGATGACAATGTAACACTTAAAGATTTAAATCAAAATATGATTGTCATTGATAAATTTGTGAGACATGATGTTGAAAAATTAATTCTAAAAACCTATCAGCAGGCGATTAATTATCATCAAGATTTTAGATTATTATTATTCAAAACCTTGATCAATGAACCAATTATTTTCCGCAGTTTAGTAAAAATGGATATAAAGCCAAGCGAAGTTATAGCTACTATTTCGCGAGAGCAAAAAACCAAAGTGGAAATTAATAAAACAGAATTGCAAAACTATATTAACGAGTTATTAGTTAATGCTTTTTTAGAGACGTTGGATATTCGCCAAAATCAAGTTAGTAAATCAGCATTATTTTTAGCACTATTAGATGATCAAAAAGGAGGAATAATGAATGTGATAATTAATCGTTTTTCAATTAATCATAATGATATTGCTAATGCTTTGGTTTTGTTAAGTATTCCTGTGCCAAATGTTGACCATTTAACAGCTGGGGTTGGTGATTTCTTTAAATTAAGGATGAAATATGGCTATAAGTTTAAGATTGATCGGGCGTTTTTATCAAGACCAACAAAATATTTAGACAAAGTATCAATTGATTTAACATCATTGGCTAGACGGATGCAAATCGGTTTTTTAATTGGCCATGATCGTGAATTTGATCAGATGATGAATATTTTATTACGACCTGGGCTTAATAATGTAATGTTGATTGGTGAACCAGGCAGTGGCAAAGAGACGATGGTTATGTATTTAGCGATGAAAATTGTTTTTGACGAAGTGCCAGGAGCGTTGTTTGATAAAAGATTAATTATGTTGAATATTGGTGAAATTACTCAAGGAGCTCAAAATGTTGGCGAATTGCAAACTCGCCTGTCAAAAATTGTTAAAGAAATAATTGAGGCAGGAAATATTATTCTTTATATTCCTAATATTTATAATTTAAAACAAACTAATATTGAAAATACAGGCATTAATGCAGCTGATTTTTTGAAACAAATTTTTCAATCAAGTTTAGTGCCTATTATTGGTAGCACAACCCTAATGGAGTATCATACTATTATTGAAAAGGATGCCGAATTTTGTAATATGTTTGAAAAAGTTAAGATGGAAGAAATTAGTGAAGATGAAGCCATAAAAATTTTGAGTTATGAAGCGTTAGCTTTAGAAAAACAGAGTCGGGTGGTGATTACTTATAAGGCAATTAAGCGAGCCGTGACTTTAGCTAAAAGGTATATTACCGATAAACTATTGCCGAGCTCAGCCAGTGATTTGTTAAAAGAAGCCATTTCTTACGTTAAGACCAATGGTCGTGATCTAGTAACCGAAGATGACATTGTTTTGTTAATAGAAAATAAAACTAATGTGCCAATATCAAAAGTTACTAAAAACGAGTCAAAAAATTTGTTGGATTTAGAAAATATTATTCATAAACAATTAATTGATCAAGAGGAAGCGGTTATTTCTGTGGCTAGTGCAATTCGTGAATATCGAGCGGGGTTAGCCAAAAGTAAAGGGCCAATTGCTACCTTTCTGTTTGTTGGCCCAACAGGCGTTGGAAAAACCGAACTATCAAAAATTTTAGCTGATACTTATTTTGGCAGTCAAGACAAAATGATTCGTTTTGATATGTCAGAGTTTCAAGATGATGATTCGATTAACCGTTTTATTGGTAGTGGTGATGGCAAAATAAGTGGATTATTAACAGAAGCAGTTAAGCATAATCCATTTTCGCTTATCTTACTCGATGAATTTGAAAAAGCTAATTCAAAAATTTTGAATTTATTCTTGGCGGTTTTTGATGAAGGTCGTCTAACTGACAATGTAGGACGATTAATTGATTTTAATAATACAATTATTATTTGTACATCCAATGCTTTATCTAACTATATTCAAGAAGAGTTAGAAAAGGGCACAAATTATAGTCAGCTATCAGAAAATATAAAAGACAAATTAACTACTGTTTATCGACCAGAATTGTTAAATCGTTTTTCAAAAATTTTAGTTTTTAAACCATTATTAGCAGAACATATTTTACAAATTGCGAAGTTACAAATTAATAAATTAAAAGTTCAATTATTAAAAGAACAGGGAATATATTTAGAGATAACTGATGAAGCAGTAAGCCAATTGGCTAATATGGGTTTTGATAAAATATTTGGTGCCAGGCCGTTAGAAGGAGTGATACGCGAAAAAGTTAAAGCTCAATTATCAGAGGCTATTCTTAAAGGGGAATTAGTAAAAAATGGTAAAGCCATTATTGATTTTAAAAACAACGAATTTATAATGGCAGTGATTAGTGATGTTACTAATGTAAAAATTAATCAAAAATAATAAAAATAGATAAATACTATGAAAAAAATATTTGTAACTAGAAAAATGGATGGTGAAACTTTTAAGAAATTAATCGATGGTGGTTTTGAGGTTGATATTAATGACGAGCATTTGTCTGATCAGGATGAGTTAAAACAGATTGTTAAAGATTATGATGCCATTATTACTACGGTTGGTTGCAAAATTGATAAAGAAGTTGTTGATGAAGCTAGTTCAAAACTTAAAATTATTGCTACAGCTTCAGTTGGTTTTGACCATATTGATGTTCAAAGTTGTAAAGCCAAGAATATTTGAGTAACTAATACACCGGGAGCGAATGCTTGATGTGTAGCTGAACATACGGTCGGTTTAATTTTAAATTTAACACATCGAATTTCTGAATCCGATCGTTTTGTTAGAAAAGGTGAATTTCACGGTTTCCAATTTGATTTGTTTGTCGGTGATGAAATTAAAAATAATATCATTGGAATTGTTGGTCTTGGCAATATCGGTAAATATTTAGCTAAAATATTGAAAAGTGGTTTTGACTGTAAAATATTATATTACGATTGTAAACGTGATGAAAATTTTGAAAAAGAATATAACGTTGAATTTATATCAACATTAGACGAATTAATGAAACAAGCGGATATTGTTTCCGTCCACGTTCCTTTATGTGAAGCGACAAAATATCTTATTAATGAATCGAACTTAAAATTAATGAAAAATACAGCTTATTTAATTAACACTTCGCGAGGGCCAGTGGTTAATGAGAAAGATTTAGTTAATGCTTTGAGAAACGGACAAATTAAAGGAGCAGCACTTGACGTATTTGAGAATGAACCTTTGATAACTTCTGATTTATTTGAAATGGAAAACGTGATTCTAACACCGCATATTGCCGCTTCTTCAAGTGAAGCCCATAAGGCAATGATAGAAATGGCAGTAGATAATGTTTTACAAGCTTTGAGTGACGAGATACCCAAAAATGCTTTGTAAAAGTTTTTACATTGACTAATTTATGTTTTTGTACTCTAGCCAGAATATTTTCTGGCTATTGTGTTTATATGTTTTTGTGTTATAATTGAACCAACTAAAGTTGTTTGAAAAATAAAGAATTAGGAGGTTTGTATGAATGAAAATTTTATTGGTGGTAGAGAGATTTTGATTCTGGACACTAACGTATTGGTGCAAGATCCGTTTTTCATCGAAAAGCTACATGACAAAGTAATTATTATTTTGTCGGTAGTTATTGGTGAGTTAGACAAGTTGAAAAGTTATGAATTGGGTGGCGAAAAGGCAAAAAATGCTAGAACGGCGTCCAGTTTGATTAATGATTACAGAAAAGCCGGTAATTTATCGGAAGGAGTAATGACTCAAAACGGATCAGTGTTATTGTATTCAGCCGATACATTCGAAGTGAAGAGTAAAAAAGTGATAAGATTGAATAGCCGGAGTGACGAGGAAATTATCAAGGCAGTAATATATTACACTGACAAATATCCAAAAAACAAAGTGAAATTGTTGTCCTATGATGTTAATGTGGAGATTCAGGCCGCTGGTCTAGGGTTAGAAGTGGCTGATTATGATTTGAGTAATAATCACGAGTTATTACATGATTTGGTTTATGGCGAATTACCTCAAATCACCTACATTGATATTAGCGCTGATTTAAATGATCACATTTATAGTGGCAAAAAAGCAGTTCATGTCTTTCCTTTTGAAGAGATGAATAAAGATTTTGGGCTTAAAGACGTTTATCCAAATCAATGTTTTGTATTACGGTCTGGCAAAAATTTAATACCTATGGTTTATGATCTAGAAAAAAATGGATTTATTCGCATTCCTTTTTTAAATTATGAAAAAAATTCGCGGAAGGAAGTGTTCGCGCCGAAGAACATTGAGCAATTGTTTGCCTATCATTTTTTGAAAGACCCAAAGTGTTTAGTGGTTTCAATTGGTGGCGGGCCAGGCACAGGTAAAAACTTTGTATCTCTTATGGCAGGACTCGAGCAATTAAGTAGGAATTTTAGCGATCGTATGGTTGCTACGTCCGAAGAAGAAACATTATTTTATGAACAAATATTGGTTTATCGGCCGAATGTTGAGATCGGCCAACCAATGGGTTTTTTGCCAGGCGATGTAAATGAAAAGTTCTCGCCTTTTACTCGTCCAATTGAGGATAATTTAAAGTTGCTATCGAGGTTGAATAATTCATTTTTGAAAGAGTTCAAAGATGAAAAAAGTATTTTAACGGCGTTAGCCAATGGCGATTTTTTGTTGATTGAACCAGTAAATTTTATGCAGGGAAGAACTATTTGTGGAAAGTACATTCTGATTGATGAATTTCAGAATCTTACCCCTGAAGATACCGAAATTGTTGTCACACGTCCGGGCGAGAGATCAAAGTTGGTAATTAACGGTGATCTTTTCCAGGTCTACAATTCCCAATTAAATATTCGCCATAATGGTTTTAGTCATTATGTAAAAATTATGGCGGGTATGCCAGGTTTCGCACACGTCACGTTGAGAACTCCAGAAAGATCACAAATCTCCAAAATGTACATGGAAGCAAAACAAAAACAAAATTTGCTTCAAAGATAATAGAATTGAAAAGGGCGGCACTTGGTGCCGCCCGATTTTATTTCTTTATTTTTTTTACCATATAGGTATCTTTTAGTTTGTAACCAAGTTTTTGATAATAAGCTCGAACACCAACGCCAGATATTACTGCCATTTTATTTAATTGGAATTCATTTTTGGCAATTTTTTCAGCTTCATTAATTAATTTTTTGCCCAAGCCTTGATGTTGGATGGCATTAGATTTTTTGGCTATTTTGATTTGTTGACCATAAGTGTGGACTTCTCTGATAATCGCTGAATTTTTTAAAATATCGAAAACTGGTTTTTGATTGGAAGGGATGCGTAAGCGTAATAAACTATAAAGTTTATTGCGATTTTTGTCTTCAAAACTTAAAAAGATTTCGTGGCCATCGCTAGCTTGATAATCAATGCGAAACATTTTTAATTTAGAATTAGCACTTCATTCATCTTTAATTTCGCGAAAACGAATTTCTCAAACCTTTTGATTGTCTTTAATTAATTCTTTTTCAATAATATCGCGTAAATTAGAAATTTTTATACCACCCATGATACTTTGAGCGGGAATATCACGAATTAAACGTTGCACTCTGACATAAGGTGGTAGGGTAATTAAAATAGCTTTTAATAATTTTGATAAAGTTTGATAAGTATATGGTTTATATAATCCTTGCTGGTATATTTTATAAAGATTGGCTTCTTTCATTACCATACAAGGATAAATTTTTAGCATATCAGGTTGAAAATTTTGATTGCTAAATAATTCTTTAAACATCGCTAAATCTTTTTTGGGATTTGATCCATAAAGATTAGGCATCATATGATAACAGATTTTAAAACCGGCATCTTTAAGCAGTTTAGTGGCAGTGATGGTTGTTGAAATTAAATGTCCCCGTTGGTTTAATTTTAAAATATCATCGTAAATACTTTGCACACCTAATTCCACCCGAGTAACACCCAAGTGACGTAAATGTTTTATCTCTTGAGAAGTAATAAAATCAGGGCGAGTTTCAATAGTTAAACCAATAATTCGATTTTTTGATTTTTCGTTTAATTTTTGAGATAATTCTAAAGTTTTGGACTTATGAGCGTTGCAAGCGTCAAAAATTTCCTTGATAAATTGAGATTGATATCGTTTAGTAAAGAAAGAGAAGGTGCCACCAATAATAATGATTTCTAATTTATCGGTGGGATGACCATTTAATTGTAAAACTTTTAGACGTTCGCTAACTTGTAAAGTTGGATCATAATTATGGCGAATAGCTCGCAAAATGGCTGGTTCATTGTTTAAATAACTTTTAGGTACTGATTTTTGAGTTGGGCAATACAAACAATTGCCGGGGCAAGGATAGGGTTTGCTGGCTAGGGTGATAACTGACACGCCAGATAACGACCTAGTATTTTTACCGATTAAAAGTTTTTCCAACCAGGGTTGTGGTTTAATAGTTTGATTTTTAACCAAAATTTGATAAAATGATAATAACTCATTGTTGTAAATAGCATTGAGATGATATTCTTTGCAAAGTTTGTGTTTAAAAATTTCAATGTCATCTTTGTTTTGGGGTTGGTATTTAATCAATTGTTTGATAATAATTTCTGGGTTCATTATGAAAAAAGATTATGCTGATTATTTATTAAAATATAATAGAGAAGTGTATGATAATATTGCTTTTAATTTTGCCAAAACCAGACAAGGTTTTTGAAGCGATTCAAATTTTCTAATGGATGAGATAGATAATGGTCAAAAAGTTTTAGATTTGGGTTGTGGCAATGGCCGCTTATTAAATGTTCTAAAAAACAAAAACATTGATTATATTGGTGTTGACAATAGCGAAAATTTATTATCAAAAGCTCAAGATGCTTATCCAGAATTCAAAGATAGATTTTGAAAAGCTGATGTCTTAAATTTGCCATTTAAAAATGATGAATTTGATCGGATTGTATCAATTGCGGTAATTCAGCATATTCCATCAATAAATTATCGTCAGCAATTTTTAAAAGAGTGTTTAAGAACTTTGAAAAAAGATGGTAAGATAATATTAACAACTTGGTTAGTAAAAAATGGCTCAAAATATTATTCCCAGATTTCTAATTGGTTTAATCAAATTAAAAGTTGGTTACATTTGATACCATTAGATCGCAATGATTTACTAATTCCTTTTAAAGATAGCAACGCCAAAAATCTAGGCGATAGATATGTTCACGCTTTTTCTTTGTCAGAATTGCAGTCGCTATTTAAACAGGCTGGCTTTAAAATTGAAAAAAGTGGTTATACACTTGATAAAAATAACAAAAAGCGTAATATATATGTAATTGCTTCTAAAAAGTAATTTAGCATAAAAGAAAGTAAGAGTAAAGAGTAATTGACAATTAATAAGCAGAAAAGATAATAAATTCTAACCCCCTCCTTTAAAGTGCAATAAAAAATTATGCATCCTTTGGACGCAAGGCACTTCTAAAGAAGGGGGCAGGCAAAACATTTTAACAAAAATACCCTAATTTAATAAGCTCGAAAGGGTTCTTAAAAGCGGGGGTAAAAACTATATTATGGATTTAATTTTGAATTTTACAATTATATTTTTCTCTTTAGTTTTGCATGAAGTTTCTCATGGTCATGCAGCTAAAATGTTGGGCGATAACACAGCAGAGCAATATGGACGTTTAAGTTTGAATCCTTTAAAACATATTGATATGGTAGGTACCATTATAGTGCCATTTTTGATGATAATGTTTGCAAAAATAACTAACTCACAGCCAATTGTTTTTGGTTGAGCTAAACCAGTGCCAATTAATCCCTATAATTTAAAAAATCCAAAAAGAGATATGGCCTTGGTGGCATTAGCTGGGCCATTATCAAATATTTTGTTGGCGAGTGTGATGGCGATAATTATTAGGCTGAATGGCTTTTTTGGTTTTTCGAGTAACGTGATTAGCTGATTAATTATGATTGTGTATCTTAATACTTTATGAATGGTGTTTAATCTATTGCCAATCCCACCGTTGGATGGTTCAAAAATTTTATTTTATTTTATAAAAAACGCTAATTTAGAGGCAACTTTAAATCGGTTTGGTTTTATGATATTAATGATGATTATTATTTATGGCTTTGGGCCAATTCAAATGTTAACTGGAGTAATTACTAAGTTTTTAATTGGTGGTTAGAACAAGTTATAATAATTTTGATGGGTTGTTATTTAAATAAAATTTTGTTAGAATAAGGTAGTAACAAATCGTGATAAAAAAATAAAATGGGCAATAAAAAGGAAAGAGATGTTAAAATAAATCATATAAAACATAACAATAATAATCAAATGTCGTTTAAATTAGTTAAACCGTTTGATGCATTAAAAAGTGAAGTAAAACGGGGTATTGCTTCGATTTTTATGTTTTGTTTGATGATTATTTTTGTATTAAGTGCGTTTACTAAGGCTGGTATGGTGGGAAGTTTTATATTTGATGTTTTCCATAAAATTTTTGGAATTGGTTATTATTTAATTCCAGTTTGTTTTTTATTTTTAGGCATTCATTTGCTGAGATCACGACGTGAACAAGATCCCCATTATTGATTTACTATTATTGGTCTTTTATTGTCAGTGCTGGGTTGTTTAGGAATGATTGATTTGGTTAGTCCGATGGCAGGTGGCTATGTGGGAAAATTGTTTGGCGCGGTTGAACGGTTGTTTGGAATTTACGCTGGTTTTATTATTTTGTTTAGTGTATTCGCGTCGGGGTTAATTATGGCGAGTGATGCACAATTTAATTTAAACATTTTGGTAAAGCTATTTAATTGATTACGAAGAACAGGGAAAAAAGGCATTGTAGTTAAAGGTGAAAATGAAGAGATAAATGAAACCAAAATTGATTTGCGTAAAGACGAAAAGGTTAAAGAGAAAAAACCATTAGAGAAAGCCGATGTTAATATTGTTAATGGTGATCAAGAAAAAGCTAAAGAAGTAGAATTGCTAAATAAAAAGAAAATAGAAAATTATAAATTACCACCACTTGATTTATTAGAAAATCAAACTGGTAAACCAACGGTTGGTGATGTCAGAGCTAATGCCAATATTATTCAGCGAACATTAGAAAATTTTGGCGTAAATGTTGAGATGTGTGATGTTTGTATTGGTCCAACCGTAACTCAATATACTTTAAAGCCAGCTGAAGGAACAAAATTGTCTAAGATTACAGGGTTGCATAATGATTTAGCTTTGGCGTTAGCTGCTCATCCCATTCGAATTGAGGCACCAATTCCTGGTAAGTCATTGGTTGGTATTGAAGTGCCAAATAAGGCGGTAGCAACGGTGCGGTTGAGAAATTTACTTTCTACTGAAGAGTTTCAAAAATCTGAAGAGTGTTTGCTATTCCCAGTTGGACGTAATGTGGCAAATGAGCCGATTTATGCCAATTTAGCCAAGATGCCTCATATGTTGATTGCGGGTGCGACTGGCACAGGTAAATCAGTAGGTATTCATTCATTTATAATGTCGTTACTTTATCGTAACTCACCGGATATTTTAAAGTTTATTATGATTGATCCTAAACGGGTTGAACTTTCACATTATGAAGGTATTCCACATTTGATTACGCCAGTTATTACTGATAATAAAAAAGCTTTGCCAGCTTTGCGTTGAGCCATTTCAACGATGGAATCACGATTAGAAGATTTACAAGCTAAAAAAGTATTTGATATTAAAGGTTATAATAAATTGATGCGAAAAGAAGGTAAGGATATTATGCCTTATATTGTGATAGTGATAGATGAGTTAGCGGACTTAATGATGTGCTATGGTCGGGATTTAGAAGCGGCAGTGGTGCGAATTGCACAACTGGCAAGAGCGGTAGGAATTCATTTAGTGATTTCAACTCAGAGACCATCAGTAGAAGTTATCACTGGTTTAATTAAAGCTAATATTACTTCGCGTATTTCTTTCCAAGTGGCTTCACAAATTGATTCAAGGACGGTGCTGGATACGAGTGGCGCGGAAAAATTGTTAGGTAATGGTGATTTAATGTTTATCACACCCGAAAATGGACGACCACGTCGATTACAAGGTTCGTTTGTATCTGATAGTGAAATTAAGGCAGTAGTTGATTTTATAAAAGATCAAGATATGGCAACAATTGAAGCTATCAATTTTGAAGTTCATAAAGGAGTTGGTAGCGAGAATAGTGAAGTGTCATCCAGCGGTGGCGGTATGATTGATTTTAACAAATATGCTGCCGATGAAGATGAAAAATATAGTGAAGCTGTCGAGTTGGTAAAACAATATCAAAAAGCATCAACTTCATTGTTACAACGTCGACTTGGATTGGGTTATGGCCGAGCGGCAAAAATCATTGATTTAATGGAAGAGCGAGGCATTGTTGGTCCAGCCAATGGTTCTAAACCGAGAGAAGTTTTTGTGCAAAGTGAAAACCCGGTTCAATTACCACCGGAGGAAGAGGTTGAAGCCAGCGATGAAACTTTTAATTAGAAAAATAAACGACTAATATGTTGAATTCTGAAAATAAAAAAAATGTTTTCCAATTTGGTGATTTTTTGCGTCAAAAGCGTGAAGAAAAGGGAATAACCTTGGAGAAGTTAGAAACACTAACCAAAATTAAAAAAACTATTTTGGATGATTTAGAAAATGAACGATTTGAAAAATTACCGCCCAAAATATATATAAAAGGTATTATTTCAAAATATTGTCAGTATATTGAATTGGATTCAGTGGAGGTGCTGAATACGTTTGATAAATATTTTTATGAAAATCGATCTGATAAATTTAATATTGGTAAAGTGGTTAATATCAATGATGCTTTTAAAAATGTTAAAGTCAAGCATTTGGATTTTACAAAGATTTTGATTTTAATTATAGGCGTCTTGATGTTATTATTTATAGTTAAGCAAGTTTCATTAATGATATTACCACCATCAATTGAAATGATTAATCCTAAGGAAGAAACTGCTTATACTAATACCGCGGTTAACATTCAGGGTCGAGTTTTGAGAACCAAGTTTTTATCAGTGAATAACCAACCGATTTTGTTTGATAAATATGGCTATTTTGAATATATGATAATACTTGATCCGGGTGTTAATGAAATTCAATTGGTTGCTAAAAATCAATTGAACAAATCAACTACCGTAGTAAGAAATATTGTATATCAAGAATCGGTGGAAGCAAAAAATGAAGAACAAGCGGTAACTAGTAATTAGCAAAAAAGAAAGGTCAAAGAGAAGTTCCAATAACCAAAAAGAAAAGTTTCAATATCCAATATTCAATAATCAATAATCAAAAAATAAAGTCAAATGTTCCCCACACTAACCAATAATAAAGTCAAATGTCAAATGTCAAATGTCAAAAATGAAAATCAAAAGTCAAAATCAAAAATCAAAGATTTTAAATACAAAATACAAATTCCAATTTAATTTTGTATCTTATTCGGATAATTCGGTCAGCCCCCACACCAACCAATAAAAAAGTCAAATGTCAAAAGTCAAAAAAGAAAAGTTTCAATATTTAATAATCAAAGAGAACAATAATGCCAAAAACAAATCCAAAAAAATCATTCACATTAGTTGAATTAATGACCCCTTCCTTTAAAACTCAGGCGTTTTTCAAACGCCAAAATCCAAATGAGTTTGTAAAGAAAGGGGCGAGTTGTAATTGCAAACGTAGTTTTACATTAGTAGAGCTCATGACCCCCGACTACCAACCAAAGGTTGGTGTGGGGGCGAGTTGTCATAGCAAGAAAAGTTTTACTCTTGTAGAATTGATGATTGTCATTGCCATACTTGCAATACTTTCAGCTATTGTAATTTTTTCATTAAACCCAGGAAGATTATTTGATAACTTTCGAGATACTCGTCGAGTTAGTGATATTAATACTATCAACCAAGCGATTAATTTTATTGAAACCTGAAATACT